>CAYSRY010000011.1:0-1990 GCA_964433395.1 uncultured Armatimonadia bacterium
CCAGCCGTTGAGAAGGGCGTCATCGCTGCACTTCAGAAAGGCAAGTTAACTGGTTGGCCTGTAGTAGATATTGAGGTAGTACTAGATGACGGCAGCTACCATGACGTTGACTCATCAGACCAAGCTTTTCAGATGGCTGGGCAGATAGGTATACGCAATGCACTTGATCAAATCCGGTGCGTATTGCTTGAACCAATCATGTCAGTCGAAGTGACAGTGCCGGAAGAATTGATGGGCGATGTGATGAGTGACATGTCGGGACGGCGTGGCCGCGTGCAGGGTTCCGAGCCAAGCAGTGGGGGCCTCACGGTTGTCCGAGCCATTGTGCCGCTGGCTGAAATGAGCCGCTACGCTGCCGACCTACGATCAATCAGCCAAGGCCGAGCAACTTACACGATGGAGCCCGCTGGATATGAGGAAGTTCCATCGCATTTAACAGACCAGATTGTTGCGGCCTTGCAAGCCGAACAGGACGAAGAATAACCTCATTCCGCACACAGAGGATGCATCATGATACAAAAAGAAACTAGACTGAAAGTCACTGACAACAGTGGTGTACATGAGGTCGGGTGCATCGACATCATCGGCAAGGGATATTGCCGGTACGCGGGCTTGGGCGATGAGATCGTCTGCTCGACGAAGTCGGTGGCTCCAGACAGTGCAATTGCCAAGGGCAAAGTAGTAAGAGCGGTAGTCGTACGAATTAAGGGACGGACTGCCCGTCCTGATGGCACCTACATTACGTTCGACGATAATGCCGCTGTAATTGTTGATGAGCAAAAGAACCCAGCTGCGACACGTGTGTTTGGGCCAGTTGCTCGTGAGTTGCGGGATAGAGGGTTTATGCGGATTATCTCGCTGGCACCAGAAGTTGTCTAAAACGTTAGCGAAAAGAGAGTTATGATATGCCAAGCATCAAGATGCACATTAAGAAGGGCGACGAGGTTCTCGTCATTGCGGGTAAGGACCGATCGGTCAAAGGTAAACCGCGACGGGGGCGTGTGCTTGAGGTGCGGCCACGGACGCAAAGGCTCATCGTTGATGGCATCAATACGATGAAGCGTGCCGTCCGTCAGACGCAGCAGATGCGACAAGCCGGAATCGTTGAGTCTCCAGGGCCAATACACGTTTCGAATGTCATGCTAATTTGCCCCAGTTGCGATGCTCCAACACGTGTGGGACATCAGGTGCGCGAAGACGGTAGCAAAGTTAGAGTCTGCAAGCGCTGCAACAAGCATATTGACGAGTAAGCGACGGAGTGTGTGAACTTGTGCACCCGTTTCGTTACCGCCACAAGAAGGTTTAAGAAGATGGCGCCAAGACTGAAGACGCGTTATGAAAAGGAAATACGACCAGCGCTGATTGAACGCTTTGGTTATGCTAATCTGTGGGAGTGCCCACGGTTGGTGAAAGTTTCGGTCAACATGGGAGTTGGAGCCGCGAAGGAAAACTTTGAGGCGCTCGAGGGTGCGATGAAAGAAATGTCGATCATTGCCGGGCAGTGGCCCGCAATGACCCGAGTTAAGAAATCGGTTTCGGCTTTTGGGATTCGCGCTGGGCAGCCTATCGGTTGCCGAGCAACGCTACGAAGGGACCGGATGTGGGAATTCGTAGACCGTTTGTTTTCGATTGTCATCCCACGGATACGCGACTTTCGCGGGCTAAATCCAGACGCTTTTGATGGACGAGGAAACTACAGCGTTGGCCTTACCGATCAACTCGTGTTTCCCGAATTGGGATATGACGATGTGGAGCGCACGCGGGGTCTTGATATTACTATCGTGACCACTGCGAAGACCGACGAGGAAGCACGCACTCTTCTGCACATGATGGGATTGCCTATTAATGTGCCAGAGAGTAAAGACGCTTCGACTGCTGCTGTCAGATAGGGATCGGTGATGAACTGTGGCCAAAACATCGTGGATTGTTAAGCAGGCAAAGCCAGCCAAATTTGAGTGTCGCCAGGTCAATCGGTGCAAATTGTGCGGGC
>CAYSRY010000011.1:2000-24599 GCA_964433395.1 uncultured Armatimonadia bacterium
CCGGGGATACATGCGGAGATTTGGCATTTGTCGAATTTGTTTCCGCGAGAATGCACTTGAGGGGAATATCCCGGGTATCCGGAAGGCTAGTTGGTAAATTAGCAGGCCCGGGTGTTGAGGCAAACCACACAACTTGTTGTGCAGGTGTCTGAGCGGGTCTGAGTGTGCTGAAAATACTGTAGGTCTCACTACGCAGGAGGCTACGGCATGGGTGTCGTGACCGACGGAATTGCTGACATGCTGACACGAATACGAAATGCGGCAGAGGCGCGTCATACTAGCGTTGATGTGCCCGTTTCAAATATCAAGCGTCAAATCGCGAAGATACTGCACGAAGAAGGGTATGTGCGTGGCTTTCAGCTTGTTGATCGTGGCAGAAGTCTGCGGATACGCTTGACGTATAATGAACATAATGAGCCGGTATTGCATGGATTGAAGCGGGTCAGCAAGCCTGGCCGGCGTGTTTACGTTGGCAAGGATGACTTGCCGAGGGTTTTGGGTGGAATCGGTATCGCAATCATCTCGACAAGCAGCGGCGTCTTGACCGCACGTGGCGCACGCAAGCGCGGTGTTGGCGGCGAAGTGATCGGCTACGTTTGGTAGTCTCCACCAGCTAGCTGCAGCAGACAGGAGCTTGAGCATGTCCAGAATAGGCCAAAAGCCTGTTGAGATTTCCGACAAGGTTAAGGTAGAAGTAAGTGCTGATAATACTGTCAAGGTGAATGGCCCACAAGGCGAACTTGCACAGCAGTTTGATGCACAGATGCAGATTGTTGTGAATGAAGAGCAGATCATTGTGGTCCGCGCAAACGACAGCCGTGAAAATCGGGCACTTCATGGATTGACGCGTGCACTCATCGCCAATATGGTTGAGGGTGTCACCACAGGTTTTGAGAAGCGGTTGATTCTCAATGGTGTTGGATATCGGGCTGAGATAAATGGGGGAAACCTGATATTGCGCGTGGGGTTCTCTCACGTTGTCGAGGTCGCTCCAGCGAACGGTGTTGTTTTCGAAGTGCCTGATAACGCAACAGTTGTTGTCAAGGGCGCCGACAAACAAGCAGTCGGGCAGGTTGCTGCTGAGATCCGGAGAATTCGGCCTGTTGAGCCTTATCGCGGCCAGGGCATTCGGTATCACAACGAGAGACTGCGCCGAAAAGCCGGCAAGACACGGGCTGGGCAGTAAGACCTACAAGTGATGCTGGCACGGAACGTACAATTGCCAGGAAAATTGGGCGATTTGAATATCGATACACTAGACAGGACGGCACCGTAGAATGGCAAAGTTAAGTAAAAAACTCGCACAGCGACGGAAGCGTCATCTGAGGGTACGCCGGAAAATTACTGGCACTGATGGGCGGCCGAGGCTGTCTGTTTTCAAGTCGCTAAAGCACATCAGTGCGCAACTGATCGACGACACGACCGGTAGCACTTTGGTGGCAGCGTCGACGCAAGAGGCCGTGCTCGCAGAGGGTTTGTCAAACACCGGCAATGTTGAAGCTGCCAAAGCTATTGGAATGGCCATTGGCAAGCGGGCATTCGAGGCTGGCATCAAAGAGGTAGTTTTTGATCGTGGCGGATGGCAGATGCATGGCAAAATTGCCGCTATCGCTGAAGGTGCTCGCGAGGCCGGCCTCTCGTTCTAATCGTTTAGGCACCTTGCGGATGGGCGTATTCTATGTCCGTCGCAATGGCAAGACTGCGGGCATATTTGTCCGCTTGACAGGGGAAGGCAGCGAATGGAAACCACCACAGGAAAACTACAGATTACATTGACCGGCAGCCACATTGGCTGTAATCCTAGGCAACGTGGAACATTGGCCGCTCTAGGATTGCCAAAAATTGGTCGCATTGTTGTCAAAGACGATACGCCTTCGATACGTGGAATGATTGGGGCAATAAGTCACTTGGTCTCAGTAACTGAGGTCGAGTAATTGCGAGCTTGCAGGTAGTAGCGCAGCAGGGATCAGAATGTTGGATTTGGCGCACTGCCGACGTTTGAGGAGCAGCCTATATGGACTTGACTGATATTAGACCTAACCCGAAAAACAGTAGCTCAAAGAAGAGAGTTGGGCGTGGTCACGGCAGCGGCTGGGGCAAAACCTCTGGGCGCGGCCAGAAGGGCCAAAAAGCACGCTATGGCATTGCACGCGGTTTCGAAGGCGGGCAGAATCCGCTATATCTCAGACTCCCGAAACTTCGTGGCGAGAGCAACAAGGCACATAACATCGGCCTGTTCCGTAAGAGTTACACAACGTTGAACGTCGCCGATCTGAATGCGTTCGAGGCTGGAACAGTCGTCACGCCGGAATTGCTCAAAAAAGTTGGCTGGGTAAGCAAGTTTGAGGCAAAAGGTCTAAAGATACTGGGCGATGGCACATTGTCACACGCGCTCACAGTAAACGCACATGCTTTTAGTGCCTCTGCAAAACAGAAAATCGAGGCAGCCGGCGGTACCGCCGAGGTGATCGAATAATGAAAGAACGCCTGGCGGCTCTTGCCCAAGCCATGAGACTGCCGGACGTGCGCAAACGGATTTTTTTCGTGATGATGATGTTTGCAGTATACATTGCGTGTGCGCACGTGCCACTGCCGGGTGTGGATAAAGAAGCCTTGGACCAGTTGTTTCAAGGCGGGACGTTAGGCGAGTTTCTCAACACCTTTGTTGGTGGGTCTCTGAAACGGTTCTCGGTTTTGGCCTTGGGCATCATGCCTTATATTAATGCCTCCATCATTTTTCAGCTGCTTGTCATGGCCATACCTCAGCTGGAAGAGTTGCAGAAGGAAGGCGAATACGGCCAGAAAAAGATCAACCGGTGGACGCGATATGCAACTGTCGGGTTAGCAGTTCTTCAGGGGCTTGGGATGGTCGGCTGGTTCCGCAGCGGTGGTGCCTTCACGGGTGGCACATGGGACATGATTTTTGCCGTTATGATGATGACTGCGGGTACCGCATTTTTGATGTGGCTCGGCGATATGATTACCGACAAGGGCATAGGGCAGGGGATATCGCTGATCATTTTTGTGGGTATCATGTCCGTGCTTCCACAGGAACTCATGAAGACGATCGAGCTGCTCAAAGGCGGGGAGATCAATATCGGACAGTTGTTGTTGCTGCTCGGCATATTTGTAGCAACAATCTATGGTATCGTGAAGGTACAGCAGGCGCAGCGTGAGATCCCCGTGCAGTACGCAAAGCGAGTGAAAGGCAACAAGATCTGGGGCGGGCAGACTACGCACTTGCCGTTGCGGGTTAACCAAGCAGGGGTTATTCCGATTATTTTTGCGATCTCGGTAGCGCTGTTCCCCGCAACGTTAGCCAATCTACTGCATGGACAGGCCGTTGTAAAATTCCTGACTGATACGTTTCATCTGGAAGATGGTGCAGTCGATGGGATGATTTTTTCGATTGTTGAGTATACAACGCCGGGCCAGAACCTGTTTGCGTCGTTGCTCTATTTCGTGTTAGTAATTATTTTCACATATTTCTACACAGCCGTGACGTTCAATCCAGAGCAAATCGCTGAGAATTTACAGAAAAATGGCGGAGCAATACGCGGTATACGCCCAGGAGAGAAGACGCGCGACTACCTTGACAAGATTCTTTACCGAATTACACTGGCTGGCGCATTGTTTCTTGGCGTAATCGCGTTGATGCAGTATTATATAGGCCCTGTCACGGGTGTTACGACGTTTTCGTTGGTTGGAGGAACTTCACTGTTGATTGTGGTCGGTGTGGCGTTGGATACGATGCAACAGATTGAGGCCCATCTGCTGATGCGTCACTATACTGGATTCCTGTCCTAACGCTTGGAGGCTTTGATGAGCATTAGAAACATGATATTGCTGGGACCTCCAGGAGCTGGGAAGGGAACACAGGCCGTTCATCTAGTCGAAGAATTTGGTTTGCTTCATCTCTCAACGGGAGATATGCTGCGAGGGGCAGTGGAGGCACATACCAACCTCGGCTTGCAGGCCAAATGTTTTATGGATGCCGGTGATTTAGTGCCCGACGAATTGGTCATTGGCATCATCCGAGATAGACTTGGTGGGGCCGATGTGCGCGATTTAGGAGTGCTATTGGACGGGTTTCCGAGGACGCTTGTTCAGGCAGAGGCACTTGCAGGGGTGATCAGTCAGCTACGGCTTGGCGAACTGATTGTTATCAATATTGCTGTGCCGGATGAGTTATTGATTCGACGCTTGTCAGGCCGACGTATGTGTGATACCTGTAGTGAGATATTCCATATAGATCGTGACGGTGTCGATGTTGGAGACCCATGTCCCACATGCACTACTGGAAAGATTTATCAGCGCAGTGACGATCAAGTTGAAGCAATTGCAGAGCGTTTACGGAATTACCATGCGAAAACCGCTCCATTGATTAAGTATTACAGTGAACGTGATATGTTAATTTCTATCGACGGTAGTGGTACGCCAGATGAGGTACATCGTAGGGTGATGGCTCATCTGGAGTTAGGTGCTTAGTGGACCGCCAAAGGTTGATTTTGAGTTATGCATGCAAAACGGTGCGGGCGCATTGAGGTGCCGCGTAGGACGCCCGGTGAGATCGATGCCATGGCTGAAGCAGGGCGGGTAAGCGCACAGGCATTGCGTTTAGCGCTCGACATGATTGAGCCCGGGGTCGATACAATTGAACTAGATCATGTGGTGGAACAGTTTATCCGGGATGAGGGTGGCATACCGAGTTTCAAAGGGTTTCAGGGTTATCCAGCGTCGATATGCATTGAAGTCAACGACATAGTAGTCCATGGAATCCCAAACGAAATGCTTACTATTAGCTCCGGTGATATCGTAGGCATTGATGTTGGTGCAATTATTGATGGATGGCATGGCGACAATGCCGCGACAAAGGGTGTTGGTGCGGTTGCTGAAGAGGCTCAGGCTTTGATTGACATAACGGACCAGTGCCTCGAATTGGCCATAGCTGAATGCGTCGTTGGCCGACCATTGAAAGCGATTTCAATTGCAGTACAAGAACATGCTGAGAGCCATGGCTATGGTGTTGTTCGGGAGTTAATCGGGCATGGGATTGGTCGGAGTATGCATCAGCCGCCTCATATCCCAAATTATTACATCCCGGGGGAATTCCCGGAGCATGAAATGGTATTGCGTCCCGGGTTTGTATTGGCTATAGAACCAATGATCAATTTAGGCGGGCCTGAGATACACGTCGATAGAGACGCTTGGACTGTGAGGACTGCTGACGGTTCACTCAGTGCACATAGTGAACACACGATTGCCGTAACAAATGAAGGACCGCGGGTACTTACCCCCCGCGTTTGAGGTGACCGAGCAAACACATGGCAAGTAAGGACGAGAAAGCAATCCGGGCCCTCGGCACAGTGAAAGAGAAGCTCCCGAACGCAAAGTTCGTGGTGGAGTTGGAGAATGGGCACGAGCTCATCGCCCACGTATCAGGGAAAATTCGGATGCGATTTATACGCATCATGGCTGGCGACAAGGTCACTGTAGAGTTATCACCATACGACTTGACCAGAGGACGAATCACCTGGCTTCACAAGTAGTGAAGCCAGCGCCAGCAATGTACGGCATGCCAACAATTCTCCCTCGCCAATGCGAGATGGATGGAAACGGTGGTCATTGTGAAAGTGCAGGCATCAGTTAAAAAGCGTTGTGACAAATGCAAAATCGTTCGCCGCAAAGGCGTTGTACGAGTAATCTGTGAGAATCCGCGACACAAGCAGCGGCAGGGCTAACGCTGGCGCGTCCGGCGGCAGCGTCGGAAGTACTGGACAGGCTCCCAAGGAGGAATTTGAGTGGCCAGAATAGCAGGCGTTGACCTACCGCGCGAAAAGCGTCTGGAGATAGCACTGACCTACATATATGGTATTGGACGCTCCACGGCAAAGCTCATTTGTGAGACAGCTGGGGTGAGCGGTGATACTCGGATGCGTGACGTCACCGAAGACGAAATGGCTAAGATTCGAGAAATCATCGACAGAGACTATACTATTGAAGGCGATAAGCGCCGTGAGGTGCAGAGTAACATCCAGCGACTGATAGAAATTGGCACCTATCGCGGAATGCGTCACCGCAGAGGTTTACCTTGTCGTGGACAGCGCACTCGCACGAATGCTCGCACACGGAAGGGCCGCAGGAAAACTGTTTCCGTGCACAAGCGGGTATCGAAATAAATTCGGCACACTTCATGATCAGCGGCTCTATGCCGCATTTTGAGGCCGTTGCAACGGTTGGAGGCATATAAATGGCAAGAAGAAGCTCTTCCCGCGAAGGTGGGCGGAAGACGAAGCGGCAGGTTCCTTACGGTCGCGCGTATATCAAGTCCACTTTCAATAATACGATAATTTCGATCGCAGACCAGCAGGGAAACGTGCTTTGTTGGGCGAGTTCCGGCACGATCGGCTTCTCCGGTACAAAAAAGAATACACCGTTTGCCGCTCAACTGGCCGCTGAGGCCGTTGCTCGGAAGGCCCAGGAGCATGGTGTGCAGCGTGTCGACTGCTACGTCAAGGGGCCGGGTTCTGGCCGCGAGACGGCGATTCGTGCCCTCGAAGCTGCTGGTGTCAGCATTGGCGTGATCAAAGATCGGTCGTCGAGCCCTCATAACGGTTGTCGGCCTCCTAAGCGCCGGCGCGTATAAGCTTTGACCGTCTTGCAGGAAGCTTGATAGTAAAAGGAGAGCCACATCGATGGCAACACATAGAGGATTTAGGCGCAAAGGTTATGGTGCCGAGAAAGCACCAGAGGGGCGCGGCGGGCGGACCACGGAGTATGGCGAGCAGTTGCGAGAGAAGCAGAATTTAAAGGCTGAGTACGGGATACTTGAGAAGCAATTTCGGCGGTATGTAAATGAGGCCCATCGGCGCAAGGGTGTTGCCGCGGAGCTGCTGCTACAGCTGTTGGAATGCCGTTTGGACAATGTAGTGTTCCGTGCAGGTTTCGCCAGTACCCGTAACCAGGCGCGACAGTTGGTCAGCCACCGTCACATTTTGGTTAATGGTCGCATCGTCAACATAGGATCGTTTTCAGCACGTGTTGGTGATGTGATTGAGGTTAGAGAGAACAGCAGGGCTATACAGCCGGTTGCACAGGCGATGAGAAATGCCGGGGCTGGCAGTCACCTTGAATGGCTGCAAGTTGATGCGGGGAAGGCACAAGCCACCCTAACAGCATTGCCTGATGGAGCTAAGATAGCTACCGGCGCTGACATGAAACGTGTCATGGAGTTCTATTCGCGTTAATGTCCTTTGTCGTAGGGTTCTGTCTCTGTGATAGAACCTTTCGTGCAAAGCCCGGACAAGGGAGTGTTTGGATGCAAGAGGCAGTAACCCCTAAAGTACGTCCATTGTACCTAGACGACAAATATGGCAAGTTTTCTATTGAGCCACTAGAGCGGGGCTTCGGTCATACGCTCGGCAATGCCTTCCGACGAATCCTCCTGGCGCATATTCCGGGGGCTTCGATCACGGATGTGCGAATCAATGGTGTCCTGCACGAATTCAGCACTTTGCCCGGGATCGCAGAAGATACGATTGAATTGATGCTAAACATCAAAGAGATCTCAGTGCGCGCCTGCGGCGACTTTGACGAGGATGCCCAGTATGTCATGCGCATTCGCGCAAAAGGTGTTGGAGAGATACTGGCTGCGGACATCGATGTTCCCAATGGGATAGAAATCGTGAATCCCGAGCTTCATATCGCTGAGATCTCGGATGACGATACGGAACTAGAGATTGATATGTGGGTCGAGGCGGGTAAAGGCTACGTGCTCGCAGAAGAGCGAGAGCGTGGTAAACGCGCCATAGACGTGTTGCCAATTGATTCCGTGTTCTCTCCAATCAGGCGTGCGGCGTACCGTGTTGAGCCAACGCGTTTGGGGAGTCGGACCAATCTTGATAAGCTCATACTTGAGCTTTGGGGCGATGGGACCATAGCACCGGAAAAAGCACTTGGCATAGCAGCGCGTGAATTGTGGCGGTATGTCAGCATCTTTGAAGAGGTGACCGAAGAGGTGCCTCAAGAAGAGAGCAGGCCGGTTGATGAAGAGCCAGTTGTTGAAAAGAATCACGATATTCCGATTGAAGACGTCGACTTTTCGGTCCGTACCTTCAACTGCTTAAAGAAGGAAAACATTAATAGTTTGGGTGAGCTCGTGCAGCGCGCGGAGGAGGAACTTCTCGGCATTCGCAACTTCGGCAAGCGCTCACTCGAGGAAGTCATTCAACGGCTAGAAAGTTACGGGCTGTATCTAGCTGGCATGGACGACAAATAGGCGAATAGGGGCAGATGTGATGAACCACCGAAAAGGCTACCGAAAACTTAATCGCGCAACTGATCAGCGAATAGCTTTGCTGAGATCGCTGGCAATTGCGTTGTTCAAGCACAATCAGATCAAAACCACCTTGCCTAAGGCTAAGGAGGCCCGCAGATTTGCTGAAAGGTTGATTACCTTGGCAAAGAGGGGCGATTTGGCCGCGCGGCGTCGTGTGATCGGTGAACTTGGTGACCCTAACCTTGTTCGGCATCTATTTGATGAAATTGCCGGGCGTTTTCAGTCGCGTGAGGGTGGCTATACACGCATAATCCACGCGGGGCGACAGCGTGGAGATAACACACAGATGGCAATTCTCGAGTTAACAGAATAGAGATGCCCTTTAGATGTCCGGCGCGCACACGCCGTATCGCGCTGACCGTGAAATATGACGGCACAGATTATTGTGGGTTTCAGATCCAGGCGCGGGCAAGAACGGTTCAGGGCGAATTGCAGAGTGCACTCAGTGAACTTTTACAACACCAGATTCAGGTAACAAGTGCTAGCAGGACCGATGCAGGTGTTCATGCGCTGGGACAAGTCGTAGCCTTTGACACAACAAATCCAATCCCACCGTGTAATATTTTACGGGCAATTAATGAACACTTACCTGCTGGGATTGCAGTTGTCAAATGTAATGAAGTAGTATCTGCTTTCCATCCGAGATATGATGCAATCGGGAAAAACTATAGATATCGGATGGTTAGCGCTACGCTTCCAGACCCCATGAGAGACCGTTTTGCATGGCGTTTACCAGATAATAGGTTTGACATCCGCGCAATGCGGGAAGCGGCACAGCTGGTATGTGGTAAACACGACTTTGCTGCGTTCGCATCGGCTGGTGGAGCGCCGAAAAATACTGTGCGTGAGATATTCAACATCTCGTTCAGTCATATGGCGCCCGTTGTCGAGTGTTCGGTATATGGGAACGGCTTTCTCTATATGATGGTCAGGAATCTTATAGGTGCTTTTGTCAAGGTTGGCAGGGGAGAATGCACTCCTGGTACCATCTCAGAGATTCTTGAAAGTCGTGATCGGTCAAAAGTTGGACCGCCCGCTCCGCCTCAGGGCCTGTTTCTGGTGAAAGTGGAATACCGGGCATCCCAATGGTTTTAGCCTAGCGGAGGATTACGTAATGCGTCATCAGAAGACGAGTTTTGCAAAGAGCCAAGAAGTCGAGAGGGACTGGTTTGTCATCAGCGCCAGTGGCGTGCCGTTGGGGCGTTTGGCTGCGCGTGTTGCGGCTGTGTTACGTGGCAAACACAAGGCAGCCTTTACCCCCAGTACGGATGCTGGTGACTTCGTGATTGTCACTAATGCGTCTGAAGTGGTCCTGACCGGGAAGAAGCTGGAGCAGAAATATTACTATCGCGCCAGCACACGCCCGGGGCATCTCAAGGAAAAACTATATCGCCACTTTCTCGCTGAAATGCCTGAAAGAGTCATTACTAAGGCTGTTAAAGGTATGTTGCCGCATAACCCGTTGGGACGGCAGATGGCACGAAAGTTGAAAGTCTACGCCGGACCGGAGCACCCACATCAGGCCCAGGACCCGAAACCTCTGGAACTGTAGATAATGCCGTCGCTCACCGACGTTGTTCATTCGGTGGAGTGCCGAGAGCCAAATGCTCGAAACGACTTTGAGGAGGACCAACCTTGCTGGATACGCAAGCTTCATACGGAACAGGCCGCCGCAAAACGTCAATTGCGCGCGTGTGGATCGTACCGGGAAATGGTGACATTTCGGTCAATGGCAAGCCGATAGCTGACTACCTAGTTCGCTATACACTTGCCGAACGTGCTCAACAGCCTCTTGTTGCCGCTGAGCTATCGGACAAAGTGAATGTTATTGCTTACGCCCGAGGTGGGGGCATTGCTGGGCAGGCTGATGCTGTACGGCATGGAATTGCGAAAGCCCTAGTGGATATGGACGAAAAATATCGTGGAATTCTCGGACCTATTGGTTTGTTGACACGTGATCCACGTGCAAAAGAGCGGAAACACCAGTTTTGTCGCGGTGCCCGTCGCCGGAAGCAGTTCTCAAAGCGTTAGGTTGTCGAAGGGAATTTGTTGCCAGGGCACACTGGGTCGTGCTACGAACCCTATATGGATGCCTATTCGTAGAAGCGACGGTTCTCGAGGCAGTGATTTGGGCACCGGGCCACAAATGTGGCACGGTGCCTTGTCGTACGTGCAGGATAGTAACAAATGAGCGTAGTACGAAAAGCGTTTGTGCTGTCGGCAAAGCTGAACTAAGCGGTGCAATACTTTGCTTATATACGTCCTTATGCTATACTAAAATATGTTTGCAGAATGCTATAAATGGTCGTACCGTTCGCCCGAGGGGGCCCGACGTAATTGGATAGCGCCGGTCCATTATTGACACTGATGACGCTTCTTCTTGCGTCAGCATTTTTTACAGCTCAAGAGATTGGATTCCTCTCACTCAGTCGCAGCCGTGTTGAACAATGGAGAGAGAATGGTGGATGGCTCGCGGGAGTTGTATCCTACCTCTATGGGCGTCGTGCACTATTGCTATCGGTGCTAATTCTTGGCATCACCTCCTGTAACTATACAGCAGAACGCATCGCAACGGGCATTGGGATAGAATGGCTTGGAGCCACTTGGGGTCCTATCGTTGCAGCAGTCGCCATGACGGCGATCATCCTCATATTCTGTGAGACCACTCCCATGCACATCGCCGCCAGCAGCCCCCAGCGAACCGTGAAAATTGGTGGGGGTGTTGTTTTCATCCTCAGCATAGTATTCGCCCCTCTCGTGGCTCTCATCTCAGGGCTGGCTCGCGGTGTCCTTCGCATTTTTGGTGTCAAGGCTGATACTGTTCTTCCCAGCGTTAGCGAAGCGCAGCTCAAAGCCATGATTGAGGCTTGTGAGGAACATGGTGAGCTTGAAGCCGTCGAGCGGCGAATGTTGCGCGGGGTGCTTGATTTCGGTGACCAAACCGCAGCAGAGGTAATGACGCCGAGGCGCGATATGGTCTCTGTAAGGACGACAGATCCACTCAAGCGCGCGCTTGAGGTCGGGCTGGACGAAGGTTACAGTCGTCTTCCAGTCTATGAGGATAGCCCAGACAACATAGTTGGCATATTGTCATTGAAGGATCTCCTCCCCTACACGGTGAGCAACGAAATGCACAAATCCTGTCGCATTGCGGCACGTCCTGCCGTACATGTACTTGAGACTACATCTGCAGATGTAGCGTTGCGGCGTTTGCAGTCCAATCGTCAGATGATGGCGATCGTCAAGGATGAGTACGGAGGAACTGCAGGATTGCTGACCGTAGAAGACCTGCTCGAGGAGATCGTGGGGGAAATTCGCGATGAATACGACCAAGAAGAGCCGGAGGTCCTGCAGACAGGCCCAAGTGAGTATTTCTGTGAAGGCTCAGTCAGCCTTCGAATTCTGCAAAACTACGTGAAACGGTCATTACCAGTGGCCGAATTCGACTCCCTCGGGGGATGGTTGCTTGAGCTTGCCGGGCGCATACCTGACGCGGGGGAGACTTTCCGGGAAGATGGTCTCACATTCCTTGTTGAGGAAGTGACGGAGACACGGATTGAAAAAGTGCGCGTCTCGGAGGCGACATACACGCCAGACCAGGAAGACAAAAGGGGTAGACGGTAACTCTTGGAAGACCCTTCGCATTTATCTGCCACAACTGGTGATCTGTCACTATTCTTTATTGTGATCGGCGGAGCGATCATCGCAGCCTGTATCGTGTCTCTCGCATGGTTGTCCATGGCCGAGGCATCATTATTGAGCATCAGTGAGATACATCTGCGGGCATGGAATCGTGACAATGACACACGCGTCCCCATTCTGAGGAAACTCATTGAGGGCAACGCCTTTCTCAGCGCGATTGTTGTTGGTGTGAATGTGTGCGTGATTGTTGTATCTACAGTGACAACGGTTCTGCTGTCACAGGCAACCACGGTGCATGGTTTGTATGAAGAACTCGCTCATATCGGAATGCTATTCTTCATGCTCATTGTCGCTGAAATCGCACCAAAAACCTATGGTGCCTTGTACCCTGATAAAGTTGCTTTGCGAGTGGCAACAAAGATGTGGCAAATTGTCACGGTCAGTGCATTGCTAATGCGTGGGATTGATGCAATCTCGTTCGGTTTCCTGCGCCTGTTGGGCGTTACTATTCTGCCAGAGTCCAGTGCGGTGACCCGGGACGAACTTCGGGTAGCAGCTGATGTCAGCGAAGAAGAAGGGGCGCTGGAGCCCGAAGAGGGGGAGATGCTCGACAGCGTTCTTGAGCTTTCCATAGCGCGTGCCAATGAGGTCATGGTCCCCCGTGTAGATATTGTTGCTCTGCCATTGGAAGCAACGCGAGAGCAAATACTCAATACTATTACACTGAGCGGTTTCTCGCGCATTCCAATATATAGCGGCACAATGGATACTATTATAGGCATATTGTACATTAACGATTTACTGCGCGTGCTCAAAGACGGTGTCGCCGATGTGAACATCGGCGACATATCACGTGAACCCGTCTATGTGCCAGAAAGCAAACCTCTTGATGAGCTGCTTGCGGACATGCGCGAGAGAGCGGTGCACATTGCCATTGTCGTGGATGAATACGGAGGGACTGAAGGGCTCATTACCATTGAAGACATCCTCGAAGAACTGGTGGGGGAGATTGAGGATGAACATGACACCGTCACCTATGATACGGCGATTACGATGCTCAGCTCTGATGAGGCAATAGTACACGGACGCGAGCGAATAGAGGTTGTTAATCAACGGTTGGGTGCCAATCTGCCCGAGGATGAGTGGGAGACAATTGGGGGACTGACCAGCGGTCTGGCTAATCGTATCCCTGCAGCGCATGAGAGTTTTGAGATTGGCGGAGTTAAGCTAATCGTCGAGGAAGCAGACGAGCAGCACATTGAACGCATTCGGGTTGCTGTGATTCACAGGGATGGAGGCGAGGACAATAGCACGTAAGAGCCGGCGAAAAGCAGTCAAAAAAGAAGCCGTACGGCTGAGCCTCAGTGACTATCAGTTTCCCGGCGAAATGGGTGCGTACTGGACTGCGGTTGGATCAGCAGTAGGCATATTCATGCTTATGGCGCTGATGTTGTTCGCTGCTAATTGGACTGGCATGCTCAATGGGACTGGTATTCGTGGCATTCAAGGGGTGCAATGGTGGCCGATATGCAATTTCATTGCATATCCCATTGTGAGCATCCTCATTAGCAACATACTAGCGACGCGCCACACAAAGCAACTCATTGCGAAAAGCGGACGCCATGCAAAAGTAATGCCTAACAACTATGGCGACCTTCACCGTTGGCTGACGCACCTCAGCAAGCTTGCCTGCATCTCAGTCCCCGACATGTACTTGCTTGAGGATGATGCGACTTACATGTATTCCATTCCGGGGGGAACTGGCACGATCGTAGCAAGCACAGCGATGCGCGACTCTTTCACCACTGAGGAGTTTACTGCCCTTTTGGCGATTGAGATCGGACATGTGAAGTCACATCATATGAGCCTGATGCTTTCGAACCTGTATATCCGCAATGCTAGCATTGTATTCAAAATATTGTTGTTGCCAGCGACTGCGATTCAGTTTTTATCACAGGGGTGGGCTGACCTAGCGGACTACTCGGCCGACAGAGTTGCCATGCTATTGCTGGCAGACCCAACCATATTAAATGTCACAATGGTGAAAAAAGCAGTAATCATGGATTCACAAGCAGATATTTCAGCGGAAGAGCTGCAGGCATTCATGGTTGCCAGTGGCGATATGTCCACCGATTCCGCACAGATGGAGCGACACTTCAAGATAGGTAAATTCATGAGCGAACACCAGAATCTCGCCGAACGGGTCGAACAGCTGCGGGACTTCCTCGGTAGCGCGGAAGGGATCGCAGCGTTTGAGAAAATGGATGCTGTACGGCGTGAAGCAGGCATGCTGCTCGATACAAAGCAGTAGCTGGAGTTATTGTCAGCTTCTGGCTCACGCAGTGGCTGGATAGCTGCCGAGTATCTTTACAAACGTGCAACGCTCTCTCAGAACCTCTACTGCAGTTACTGTTGGTGCCGTGTCAATGTGGCCATCGAAGTCAATGTAGAAGTAATAGGGGCCTTGGGTAACTCCACGCGCGGGCCGGGACTGAATCAGCGTCAGATCAATGTTGTATTCACTGAACGGTTTCAAGGCATGGTACAGCGCGCCGGGACGGTGTTCCGTCGTGAAGATGAGTGATGTTTTGTCACGCCCCGTTGGAGCAGCGCTGTGGTTGCCAATTGCGAAGAAGCGCGTCTGGTTATTAGGCTGATCCTCAATGTTGGCCGCGAGAATTTGCAGCTTGTTGGCATCTGCAGCCGCAGCAGTGGCGATTGCGGCATGGTTGGGCGTTTGCGAAACTAGTCTGGCTGCCGCAGCAGTTGAAGGCTCATGTACCAGATCTGCTTTAGGGACGTGAGCGCAGAGCCACTCTCTGCATTGTGCGAGCGCTTGTGGATGTGAATGCACCGCCTCAATCTGTTCAATCTGGCAGTTCGCTACCAGATTGTGATGTACGGCCACGCATGTCTCGGCGCAGATCAGTAGCCCACGCTCAAACAGATTGTCCAGAGTGCGGGCTTCAACGCCATGAATTGAGTTCTCGACAGGCACGATGCCATAGTCTGCGGCATCTCGTTCCACTGCAGCGAAGACATCATCAATGCTTTGCTCTGTGGTGATCTCAGCGGCATCACCAAAGTACCTGACCGCAGCCAAATGGCTGAAAGTATGCTCTGGGCCAAGACATGCAACCCGCAAGGGCCGCTGAAGTTCGCGTGATGCAGAGATGATCTGTCGATAGATTGCGGCGACTGCAGTCTCCGACAACGGTGCAATGTCGCCTGACGTCAAGCGACGCAGCAAATCTGCTTCACGCGCAGGGTCATACACGGCGCGCCCCGCTGCACCCTTAATGCGCCCAATCTCAATCACTGTTTCAGCGCGCTGGCGTAGCAAATCCACAATTCTCGCATCGATCTGGTCAATTGCACTGCGTTCGGATTCCAGCGACATGGCGACCCCCTTGCAACATTCTCAGCAAACCGCGCTCCCAGCAGTGATAGTGCGTGACGGGCGATTGGTTTTTGTGGTACAGTATACATCCCGTCAATGATTTTGTGGGTCCGCTGAGTTGCGGCACATTCATAGGAAAATATGCCTGTAATGGTAGCACAGAACCGAGCAAATCGGCAATGCGGGCATAAGCCGTCCTTACCACCATGCAATACTGAGGAGCAGAAATGCGCACGGAAGATGAGAGATCCGTACCCACGGGACGCTACTGCGTCGTGCCTCCCGATCTGTGGCAGGCATGTCCCGACTGCAATCAGCTGCTGTATACGCGCGATCTTGAGGCTGCCAACTGGGTGTGTGAGAAGTGCGGGCACCATTTCAGGCTGACAGTATGGCGCCGGCTTCAGATAACCGTCGATGCCAACAGTTTCGATGAATGGGATCACGATTTGCCTCTGCACGACCCATTGGAATTCCCTGAGTACCTGGAAAAAACGCGTAAAGCGCAGCAGAAGACGGGGATGACTGAGGCCGTACTCACTGGTAAAGGCAAACTCGAAGGGATGCCACTTGCCATTGGCCTGATGGATTTGAGCTTTGTGGGTGGTAGCATGGGCTGGGTTGTCGGTGAGAAAGTCACCAGGATGATGGAGCGAGCCATTGACCTCAAGCTGCCAGTAGTGATGTTCTGCGCTTCCGGTGGCGCCCGGATGCAGGAAAGTCTCATTTCGCTTATGCAAATGCCTAAGACAAGTGGTGCTGCTGGGAGACTCGCAAAAGCCGGGTTGCCGTATATCACTGTGCTCACGCATCCTACCTATGGAGGCGTGACAGCGAGTTTTGCATTTCTTGGAGATGTCATAATTGCAGAGGCCGGCGCTGCCATGGGGTTTGCCGGACCCCGGGTCGTTGAGCTGACTGGTCTCAAAATGCCGCCCCATGTGCAAACAGCAGAGTTTCAGTATGAACATGGTATGATTGATTTGTTACTGGAACGCAAAGACATAAGGCCTACGCTTCACAGCATTCTGCGCTGGTGCATGTCGTAACTATACCGCCCCAAGTGGGTAATTTCCGGGTTTATTGCAATCAATCAATGGAGCCCAGAGAGTAGAGACTATGAACGGTAGCAAGTTGACGGCATTAGGGCAGTCTCTGGATGAACTCGATAAACGTATTGCAGAGCTGCGTAAGCTGGTCGAAAATGGGCAAGAGGGATTCCGCAGGGAGGCTGAGCAACTGGAGGAGCAGGCCCAGGCACTGGCCGCTGAGATCTGCTCTGATCTCACGCCTTGGGACAAGGTCTCGTTGGCTCGCCATATCAACAGACCGCATTCATCTGATTATGTGAAGGCGATATTTGATGAGTTCATCGAATTGCACGGAGATCGCCGCTATGGTGAAGATCCGGCGGTCATAACTGGACTGGGTTTCCTTGACGGCAAGCCTGTAGCTGTAATTGGTCAGGAGAAGGGTCTTACGGCAATGGACCGCAGAAGACATAATTTCGGTATGTCCAGTCCTGAAGGCTATCGTAAAACCATGAGGATTATGCAGCTGGCAGCCCGCATGAAGCGCCCGATTATTACTTTCATTGACACTCCAGGCGCAGACTGCTTAGAAGCTTCAGAGGGACGAGGCATTTCGGAGGCTATCGCGACAAATCAACGTGACATGTTCTCATTACCTGTGCCGATTGTCTGCACGGTGATAGGTGAGGGAGGTAGTGGTGGAGCCATCGGCATCGGTGTTGGCGATCATCTGCTGATGCTGGAGCACTCCTACTATTCAGTTATTACCCCTGAAGCCTGTGCAGCCATATTGTGGCGCGATCCCACATTGCGCGAGGATGCGGCCGAAGCACTGAAACTGACTGCACAGGACGCACACAAGCTTGGAGTTATAGATACCATTGTCCCCGAACCGCCTGGAGGGGCTCATCGCAAACCGTCAAAGGCTGCCGACAATCTGAAAATTGCATTGACAGAAGCTTTGGTCAATCTCAGCAGCGTGCCTATTGATGAACTTCTTGAGACTAGATATCAGAAATTCCGCAAAATGGGTGCGCCCGATATGTAGTGTGATAGTCAGGATGGGTACCGATAAAGTACCCCAAAAAACAAAGCCGCGACATAAATGCCGCGGCTTTTGTTGCTATCTGATGGTGCCGGAGGCCGGATTCGAACCGGCACGGGGGGTGAACCCCGCTGGATTTTGAGTCCAGTGCGTCTGCCAATTCCGCCACTCCGGCAGCGCATGTAGTATAATGACACACTGCGTCTCTTGTCAAGATACGCTTATCACGGCTATTCATTCTCGTTGGTTAACCAAGCGCCCACTGATCGTGAGGTAAACATGGATAACAATCACCCATCACAGGAATTGAACGATAGCTCTGCGGATTCACAGCCGAAGCCCAGCCAAAGTCTTCCGCAGCCCCCCCAAGCTTTTCAGCAGTCATCACCGTTGGGCAGTGAGCAGACAATATATCCGTATGGTCAGCCACCGGCACCCCAACCATCGAGACCCGCTAATTCGTGTCTGACGATCAGTGTAGTCGTGCTGATTCTTGTTGGCGTTGCGATCGCTGGGATTGTTGGGATAGGATTGCTCATAGGACGTTCGAGCGGTGGTGGAACAGGTGGTCTTTCGTTGGGGGATAAAATTGGTGTCGTCCGCATCGAAGGCGTTATCATGACGGGTGGGCGGGCGAATCCTATTTTTGGTGGCCCTTCTGGTTCGCGCGTGATTGTCTCTGATATTCGAGCGGCTGCTAAGGACGATGCTATCAAGGGGCTGGTTGTTTATATCAACAGCCCAGGCGGGTCACCTGTCGCTTCTGACTGCATCTATCGAGAATTGAGAGCGTGTGCCAAAAAGAAGCCAGTGATCGCGGTTATGGACGATGTCGCGGCCTCTGGTGGTTACTACGTTGCCTGTGGAGCGGACAAGATCGTTTGCAATGGAGCCACTCTCACCGGAAGTATTGGCGTCATCATGTCGGGACTTAGCTATTATGGGTTGATGGACAAGATAGGTCTGAGCGACACAACCATCAAAAGCGGCCAGTACAAAGACACTGGGTCGCCAACACGTCCAATGCGAGACGATGAACGCAAATTGCTCAAGAAGTTGATAATGGACGTTTATAATCAGTTTGTCGATGCTGTGGCAGAAGGTCGTGAGATGAAGCGGGACAGAGTCTTGGAATTAGCCGATGGACGCGTGTACACAGGGCGCCAAGCCATTTCAGCGGGGCTTTGTGACCAGCAAGGTACTTTCTATGACGCAGTAGATATTGCCGCTAAGGAAGCTGGCATCGTGGGCGAACCCGACCTCAAATACTATGGTGAGGGCAAAGGGTTCCTTGAAGATCTGCTCTCAAGCCAGTTGCTTTCACCGCTGTTCACTCAGCGCAGTCTTCAGAATTTTACAGGACCGATGCTCATCGAGCCTTGGACTTACGGTAATCTGATGACGCGCAATATCAGTGTGCAGGCAGTGCCGATTCAGATGATTACGCAGGATTAGCGGCTCGGGGAGGCCCACGTGCCACGCAAGCTATTACTGATAGATGCAAATAGTCTCATACACAGGGCCTATCATGCCCTGCCGCATCTCTCAACGTCTAGTGGGCATCCGACAAATGCTGTATTCGGACTTGCCCAGATGCTATTGGCGTTACTGCAGGAGCAGGCCCCGGATGAGGTCGCGATGGTTTTCGACATGCCGGGGGGCACGTTCCGACATGAAATGTACCAGCCGTACAAAGCCAACCGTCCCGAGATGGATGAAGAACTGGCGGCTCAGTACCCACTCATCCGAGAATTCGTTGAGGTCCTCAGGGTTCCAGTTATACAGAAGCAGGGCTACGAGGCTGATGACATAATCGGCACCCTTTCTGAGCACGCTTACAGGCAGGGGTTTGAGACTGTCATCGTCTCCGGAGACCGCGATCTGTTACAGCTCATAAATGAGCAAGTGCGGGTCATGATTACGCTGCGGGGCATGAAAGAGGTCCGTGAGTATGATGGCCAAATATTCACCGAAGAATATGGTCTGAAGCCAAAACAGCTAATTGATATAAAGGCCCTTGCCGGGGATAGCTCCGACAATATTCCTGGTCTTCCGGGCATTGGACCCAAGACGGCTGCGAAGTTGCTGGCCAGCTACGGGGACGTCGAGGGCATATTCGATCACCTCGATGAATTGCCACCAACCACCGCGCGCAAGCTCAAAGATGGGCGCGATATGGCCACATTATGCAAACGGTTGGCGACGATTGTCCTCGATGTGCCGCTGGATGAGACGACTGACGATCTTTCATGGCCTGGAATGGACCTGCCGGCTTTGAGAAAATTCCTCACGAATCTCGAGTTTTCGAGCCTCGTACAGAGGCTTCCCGCTGATGAGAAAGTATGCGCAGAACTCGGACGAAGATGCATGGTTGCCGACGAAGACCATGTTGCGTTGGTATGTCAGGCAGCTCTCAACGCAGGAGCAATGTGTGTTGTGCCCGCAGAATTCAAAGGTGCGCGCGCTCTCGCGATTGCTGCAGGAACCGATATTGCACTTTGTATTCCGCTCCCCAGCAGTCAACAACCGACCGCGCAAGTTGACCTCTTCTCCAGCAACGGGTCGGCACATTGTCTGCCAGAATGTCTGCAAAGCGTCCTCAGTGACCCAGCTGTCAACATCTATGGGTGCCGTTTGAAACAGTTTGACCACCTGATGCACGAACTCTCTGTGAAGCCCACACAATTCGTATTCGATGCCGAGGTGGCCTCCTATCTGCTCGCTCCCAATCGCACTGATCACTCTATCGCTCTCTGGAGCTCACAATATCTTGGTTGGGACTTCCCTACTCCAGATCACGCTGAGACATCTGGGATGCCTGGGTGGCAGGCGCGCGCGTGCCTGGAGGCGCTTGCCGTGCTGCAGTTGCGGGAGCGCTTTCTTCGCGAGCTGCGTGCCCAAGACATGCTGGGGTTGTTCACTGATCTGGAAATGCCTCTGATACAATTACTTGCCAGGATGGAGCGAGCAGGAATTGGGATTGATCTTGCGCGTTTGGCCAAGTTAGGCGAGGAATTTGCCTCCATGATGAGGCACCTGACGCAGCAGATCAGCGAACTGGCGGGAGAAAAATTCAATGTTGATTCACCAAAACAGGTCGGTGAGGTGCTGTTTGAGCGTCTGAAGTTGCCCGGAGGCAAAAAGACCAAAACTGGATGGTCGACAGCCGCTGGCATACTGGAGGACTTGGCGCAGGAGCATGAGATTGTTCGTCTCATATTGGAATACCGAATATACTCGAAATTGTGTGGCACGTACGTTGATGGTATTGCACGTGAGGCAGATCCGGTGACTGGACTTGTACACACGACATTTGAGCAGACGGTGGCCTCTACAGGGCGTTTGGCAAGTCGAAATCCTAACCTCCAGAACATACCCGTGAAAACGGAGTGGGGGAGGAAGGTGCGAAGTTGTTTCAACGCCGGTATAAACGGTTATAGCCTCATCTGCGCCGATTATTCGCAGATTGAGTTGCGAATTCTTGCACACATGTCTCAGGATCCAACGTTGCTGGACGCATTCGCCAACTATCGCGACATTCACACACTCACTGCACAGCAGATTTTTGACTGTGAAGAAAATGATGTCGATTATCGCAGGCGCAGCATTGCAAAGACCGTAAACTATGCGGTACTCTACGGCATGGGGCCACGCGCACTGGCAGAATCGCTCGACGTTACTGTTGACGAAGCAAAAAAGTTCATTCACAATTACCATGAGCGCATGCCACAGGTGCAGCAATTTATTGACGCGACCGTAGCTTACGCGCGGGAGAATGGGCATGTCAGTACACTTATGGGGCGTCGACGCCCGGTGCCTGATCTGACCTCGCCCAACCCTGGAGTGCGAGCTTACGCGGAACGCGCTGCCGCTAATGCACCGTTACAAGGCTCAGCAGCAGACATAGTCAAATTGGCTATGCTTAATTTTGAAGAAGTTCTGCACGCCGAATGTCGCGAAGCTGACATGCTATTGCAGGTGCATGACGAAATCGTGTTGCGGGCACCATTGGCCCAAGTGCCAATGGCGGCTGCGTTAGTCAAGGAGGTGATGGAGAGCGCCTATTCATTGAGTGTGCCCTTGCTTGTGGACGTTTCAGTTGGCATGAATTGGCGAGATCTGGACGCGTTCGACTGCAGTCAACGTGATCTGATCATGTAAATATTGCTGCGATGCAGATTTGCATTGTGGGTTACGACAGCCAGTTGTCGGGACTAATCATCTTGCCAATTGCGAATTCACTACATCTAACCTATCAACTAAGCACCTTCTACTTGAAGCGGCCGCCTATTGAGCGGCTGGGAGGAGATCTACCAACATGAATCGCGATCCTGAAAGCACCGAAGAACAGGACGAGAACCAGGCCGAGGTACCTGAGGAGCTTGTGGTACCCGAAAGCAGTGATAAACCCGAACAGATTGATGAGATGGCCGAGGCGCTTGCCGAGGCTATGCCCATCGTAATAAACGTGGGCGACATCGTGACAGGTGTCGTGGCCGCTGCAGGTCCAGAGGGCCTGACCGTTGATATTGGAAGCAAATACGAAGGCATCGTTCCTGCTTCCGAGTTCAGCGGTGTTGACGAACTGCCAGCTGTGGACGATGAGATTGAAGTCGCAGTGGTAAAAATTGATGAGAAGAATAGCATTGTCAGGCTTTCGAAGCGGAGAGCCGATTATGAACGCGTGTGGAATGAACTCGTCGAAGCTGCGGAAACCGGTAAGATCGTGGAAGCCGTCGTTACCGAGCGGGTGAAGGGTGGCTTGCGCGTTGACGTGGGTGTGCCAGGTTTCGTGCCGGGTTCACAAGTAGCCACAAAGAATCCACGTTCTATGGACCGCTTCGTGGGGCAGTCCATTCGCTTGCGTATTCTTGAGGCCGATCGAAAATCGAAGAAAGTCATCCTCTCGCACCGTCAGGTAGTCGATGAAGAACGGAAGGCGCGCCGTGACGAAACGCTGGAGGGTTTGCATGAAGGCATGGTCTGCGAGGGCAAAGTGCGCAGCTTGACTGACTATGGCGCATTCATTGATCTTGGTGGCGTTGATGGCCTGCTGCACGTGTCTGAGATGGCATGGACCCGTGTCAAGCACCCTTCAGACATCCTCAAAGTTGGCGATGCCGTGAAAGTCGCAGTTCTTGAC
>CAYSRY010000012.1:0-9739 GCA_964433395.1 uncultured Armatimonadia bacterium
AAGATAGAAAAATTCAAAGCCAATGTATATCTGGTCAACACCGGCTGGACCGGCGGCCCCTATGGCGTCGGCCACCGTATGAGCATCAAGGCGACCAGAGCGATCGTAACGGCTGCCTTGAACGGCGATCTGGAGAAGAGCGAATACGAGCTCGATCCAATTTTTAACGTGTCGGTGCCCAAGACCTGCCCCAATGTTCCTTCGGAGATATTAAGCCCGAAGAACGCCTGGGCGGACAAAGCGGCCTACGAGGAAACCGCGAAAAAACTCGTCGCCGAGTTGGACGCCGTCGATGGTCATGTCTTCGGACAGCGAATGCGCCATGTAGTCGTGTTGGCGGCCGCCGCTGATGTTGAAAATATCGAGCAGATAGCTGTTGGGGCCATCTCCGACCAGCGCGAGACAGCGACGATACTGGTCGACACCCTGAGACTTGTAGACGTCGTCAGCGTCGGCATCGGCGAGCTGAAGTCCAGGCATCGCAGCGAATGAATGCAGGTCGCCGCCTGTAAAGTCGTCGTCTGTGGCGTTTTGGGGCGTCTCGTTTACGAGGACGAGCTGGTGAGACGCAGTCTGCTTTGACCAACCGACCTGCGTGTTGGTGGAGCCACTGCCATAGCCGAGGTCGTATGACAGCTCATAGCCCGCGCCGACATAGTTGATGCCGAGATCGTCGTAATGACCGTGATTGAGAACCGGCCCATAGCGGAAGAGACACGCCTGCGCCTGGTTGGAATGCGGGGTGCGCAGAATCGCCATGCCTTTCTGGCCCATGTTGTAGCTGTCAGTGATGATGCGCTGGAGCCGTTCTGGGATTTCGCTCCCGGCGCCGGGGATTTCGGCAGCATGGAAGATGAGCCAGTCGCGATGATTTGCGCTTGCCCTCAATTTGTCGAGATCATCGCCAGCGAATGAATGCACCAGCGTGCCGAATGCCTCTTTGACCTCGGGAATGGTTGAGCGAATGGCGATGCGTTCGGCGTATGTATAGTCGAGCGCGTCATAGAGGCGGCTTGGTGGGTATGCTTTGCGTGTGTCCGGGCCCTCATCTCCATAGCGTGGCGAGTGTCCGGCGAGCAGCACAGAGAGGCGGGGAAGGACGTAGAAACTGCGGAACGCGTCCTCGTCGTACAGATTGACGCCCTCAGGATACTGCTCGCTGCGATAATTGATGAGCGGCTCCGCAAAGGTTATGTAGAGATTGCGCGAATGAAGAGCGTAGCCGAGAGCAGTCTCGACGTAGCGACCGTCGCGGTCCGCATTGTTGAAGACCATCGCGCGGATGCCGTAGGGGCCGTCAAGCGCCCAGTCAATGTATTGGTCGATGCCGAGAAGACATCCAACGGCAAGTGCGCCTCGGATATAGTCAGCTTCGCCATTGTTGAGGCCGCCCTTGAGAGATTGCTGGTAGCAATACCAGGCACCGTCTTTGAACATGTTGGTTTCGATATTCTGATGACGATCCATGCCCTCTGTGAATGATGGCGCGTCGAGAGACGGACTGTTGTATATCTGGTCATAGGCATGTACCATCGGGACGAGTGCACGGGCGGCTTGATACCACGGTCGCGCGAGCCTGCCACTTGGGGGATCTGAGGGATAGTCCCATGAGCCCTTGGTGCAGGAGGGGTAGATTTCAGCCAGCGCGTCGAGGATGACCGCGCATGTGCCGGCGTATTTCTCGTCGCCGGTGAGTGAGTATGCGAGCGCCAGATCAGTCGCCCAGCCGATGTAGTGCTCGACGACAAATGCGTTCCATGTGCCGACGAAATAGTGAATTCGGCCGTCTTCGGCCACATATCCAGTGCCCTCGTCCGGGTGATCAGCATCGGGGAGAAGATGGCCATTTTCACAGAGGACAGTCCCGGGGCGATCCCAATCGCATTTTGCGGAAGTCCAGCCGCCCCATCCACCGACAATGGCATATTTGCCGCCACATATCGGGCAACCAGTTTTACCACAGGCGAATGCCGCACCCTTGCCAGGGCAGGTGTCGTGTATCCACTGCGGGTCTTTGTCGACGACTTTGTCGGCGCTGGCAATGACCGATTTGGCGTAGTCAGCTGCCCATTCATATTGAGTGACATTTTGGCGCGCGCGGGCGATATCTTCGGGAGTTGCGTAGACGCAGGGATGCGTTTCGCGTCCCCGTTCTTCGAGTTTCATCTGCTTCCATCCTTGTATTGTGGTTCCCACAAGGCCAACGCGGCCCTCTGGATCGTTAAACGCCATGAATTCGTGCAGGCCGAAATACATATTTTCGGACCAGCCAGCGGATACGGTGAAGCGGAACGACGTCACGGTATGGGGTGGAAATTTGATGATATGCGCACCAGCCCTGTCTTCGGGCTGTGCAGTAACAGGATCTCCATCGGAAAATGTGATTTCCACTGTTTTAGCGTTGAAGTACATCTCGGGCAGGTCGCGCGGGATGAAGACTATAGTGTCAAGTGTGGTTGGCTCCGGGAATGTGACTTCAATCCATTGGGGAAGTTTTGCGTTCTGGGCTGTTGCCCAGAGGGTGCCCATGTCATTGTCTGAGATGCCACTTGCGGAGTATTGCTGCCCAGCAGATCCGGCCATTGAGGAAACTTTGACCGTGGCGTGGGCGATAAGGTTCTGGTCGGGGTCGCACTGCACCAATGCTGTAACCGAACCGGCTGCCTGTGCCATCACACAGGAGAATGCGAGCAGTATGATTGCTGTGCAGATGGATAGACTATGCGTAGGCATTGGGGTTGAGCCTCCTCGAAGTAATGGCTGCACAGCCAGTTTCCGCATAAATGTACATCAGGCCTTCTTTTGAATGCTACGCAGGTAAAGTGGGTGCAGTTCCGGAAGCATCGTGTGGTATTTCATGAAATGAAATGGTAGGGCGATGATTGCTATGTTCAAGCAACTGTATGAGTGTATTTATAGTGAGATTTCTGGCGATAACGCAGTGAATATGACGGTGGACATCTGGCGGCATGACAGGACAGTTTCATATAGTGAATATGCGAAATCAATGCGCTACTGCATTGGGAAGATGAAAGACGCAGGTGCGAGCGAGGCGCGGATTATCAGCTTTCCGGCGACCGGTGAAGCGAAATACGGCGCATACCGGTTGCCTCGCGCATGGGATGGCGAGGATGCGGAGCTGCATATCGTGTCGCCAGAGGCGCGTCGCATCGCATCGTATCGAGATAATCCGTGGAACCTGTGCAATGGCAGCCCCGGTACGGATGGATGGGTGGAGGCTCCAGTGGTGATTCTGAATGGGGGAGGAAATGAATCCGATTACCAGCGGGTCGATGTGCAAGGGAAGATCGTTTTCACAAACACCACCCCTATGGCAATACACAAGCTGGCGAAAAAACATGGGGCACTGGGGATTATCAGTGATGTGATGGTTACGAATCCTGTGGTGCGCCCGGCTGTGACGGATCTGCCGGACGCAGTGCTGTGGCAGCGTATGGACCCGCAGGGCGAGCTGTTTGCATTTATGCTCTCACCTCGGCGGGGAAGCGAACTGCGGAGCCTGATAGAGCGGACGAAAGAGCCTGTCACGGTGAAGGCTTTCGTGAACGCGCGCAGTTACGATGGCGAGCACGAAATGGTGAGCGCATGCATTAAGGGAACAAACCCGAAAGAGGAAGTCGCGCTGATTGCGCATATGTGCGAGCCGGGCGCGAACGATAACGCGTCGGGCGCAGCACTTTGTGTTGAGGTAATGCGAACACTGCAAAGCCTTATAGATGCGGGGAAACTTCCGCGCCCATATCGCAGCATTCGCGTGTGGCTCGTACATGAAGTGCAGTCGCTGCAGGCATTAGTGCACGTGCATCCGGAGGAAATGGAGAAAGTCGTTGCGGCGGTCAATTGCGACATGGTCGGAGAAGATCAGGCGCTGTGCGGGAGTCACCTGACATGCGAGTTAGGGCCGGATGCGCTGCCCTCGTTCCTGAACCACGTGATGATTGAGCTGATTGAGTATTTCAAGAGCCGGTTTTATACCTGGCCGAATATGGGCAGCAATGAAGCATTTTACGCGACCATGCGAACGCCATTCTGGCTGAATGACAATTTCATCTCGGATCCATCAATCGGCATCCCGAGCGTGGGATTGATTCAGTGGCCAGACAAATTCTACCATACATCTGAGGATACTCCTGAGAAGCTGTCGCCGGATTCAATGGCACGTGTGGGAACGCTTGCGGCTACACTGGCGTGGGCTGTTGCGAATGCGCGTGGCCCCGAGGCTATTGGTTTTGCTGAGGTCGTCGCGGCACGCGCGGGCGAATTTATGCGCGAAGCTGCGGAGAAGAAAGTATCAGAAGCAATCGCAATGGTGGAAGAAGCCGATGCGCTGGCCGATGGCATGGCGAAACAGTGCGCGGAAGCATGGCGTGAGGCGGATGACTATATTGATTATGTGCTCAATCGCCAGCTTGTGGCGCTGGAAAGCGTGACGACGCTTGCGGACACGCCGAATGTACGTGAACGCATTGAGCTTGCGCGCGCTGAAGTCATGAGTGAGGCCGCAATGTGGCACGTCCGACTGGGGAGGCGTCTCGATGACGTGTTTGCATCTCACCGCATTGGGGTAGAAGGACCAGCAGAAGAGAAGAAGCCATCATCTGCTGAGAGAAAAGCTGCGGCAATCGTTCCACGGCGAAGGCTGCGGGGTGTGGTGAATATGGGAGAGCTTGAAATCAGCGATGATGTTCGGAAAGCGATTGAGAAGGCAGGCAAGGGCGGTATGCCCCGCCTGATGCTCTATTGGATCGATGGTGAGCGGTCGCTGTTGGATATATGTCGGATGACACGTCACGAAGGAGATGGCAAACCAATCGAACCAGCGCGTGCGATTCGGTGGGCGGAAGCAATGCGTGATGCGGGAGTTTTGGAATTCTAACGTATTCTAACGTAAAATTGATGATTCTTTGCGCAAGTCGGAACATACTTATGCCGATTTTGTCATAGAATGACAATTGAGTCAGGCCGACGTCGGCAGAGTATATTCTGGCGAACCGTTGCAGGCCTCGAACGTCAAACAAATAGCAGCAACTGCTAAAGCAATGCGTGGGCTTGGTTGTTCCCGCGTTAGTCATGACAGGAGTGTAACAGGTGAGGTCCCAGAAGCGCGCGAGTTCTGTGAGCAGGGCTACGTTTTTCGGCGTTGGTATCATTGCCATCACGATGTTTGTGGCAAGTTGGCATATGGAACGATCGGCGCGATCTGCGCGAGAGGTTGAGATTGCAGAAATCGCCAGCCCTTTGAGTGCGTCAGCCGCGTCCATAAAATATGATGTCAGGGATGGAACGGGTTCTGATTCGAAGGGGGATGAGACTATGGATTTCGAGGTGAAGAAGACGGACGCGGAATGGCGTCGCAAGTTGTCGTCGCTCTCGTACCATGTCACACGCGAAAAAGGCACGGAGCCTCCCTTTACCGGTGCATACTACGACAACAAAGCCCCTGGCACATACAGTTGCATCTGCTGCGGCAATGAGCTGTTCAGTTCTCGAGCTAAATACGCTTCAGGAACCGGGTGGCCGAGCTTTTTCAAGCTGATCAGCGAAAAAGCTGCAGTGATAGTGACCGATGAAAGCACTGGTATAGGCCGTAAGGAAGTACTCTGCGCCCGTTGTGGTGCGCATCTTGGGCATGTGTTTGAGGACGGGCCTGAGCCAACTGGGCTTCGCTACTGCATCAATTCAGCAGCATTGATATTCATGCCAGGAGTGACCGATGCAGATTCCGTCGAGCACTATGATGAGGCAACGCCGAAAGCGTAGCAGACAGAGCTATGATAAGGATATGGAGGGGTCGGGCATTTGCCCGACCTCTTTCTGTCATCTGGTTTTGGATTTGTTTGAAGTGTGATATACTTTCGCACAATCTACGGTGTAGCATAGGCAGTGCAGGCACCGGAAAGGACATATCATGATGGGAAGCAGACCAATTGAGGTAGGTATCATTGGGCTTGGGCGAGCCGGATATGATATACACATTGCCCGCCTGCGGGGGGACGATCGCTTCAGGATTGCCGCAGTGAGTGACTGGTTGCCGGAACGCATTGACGAGGTCAGCAGCGAATTCGACTGCAAGGGCTACGCGGACTATCGCGACATGCTGAGCGACCCCAACGTGGAGCTTGTAGTTGTCGCCAGCGCTTCGAACACACATGCGGCCATAACTCGTGAGGTGTTGCGAAGCGGGCGGCATGTGCTGTGCGAAAAACCGATGGCCTCGACTGCGCAGTCGGCCTTAAGCATGATCCACGCTGCAGCGAAAGCCCGGAAGAAACTCTTCATCCACCACCAGTATCGTTTCAATGCAGATGCCACTCACATAATGGATGTTATCAGAAGCAAGCGTATCGGGCACATTTTTGAGATCCGGATTCGGGTGCTCAGTTTTGCGCGCCGGAATGACTGGCAGACATTGCGCAAGTACAACGGGGGCCTGCTGAATAATCACGGCACGCACTACCTGGATCTGGGCCTGCAAATGCTCGGGGCACCGGTGAAGCATGTTGCGTGCAATCTGCAGCAGATCGCGTCTGCGGGGGATACAGAAGATCATGTCAAAGTGCTGCTGATAGCGGAGAATGGTTGTACGCTTGATTTCGAAGCGTCTGCTGCATGTGCATATCCAGAGCCAAAATGGACTCTTCTGGGCAGCAACGGGACACTCGTATCGGATGGGAAGACTTCGAAGATCAAGTGGTTTGATCCGAAGAAAGCGGATACACTTGAAGTCGTCGAAGGTGCGGTGGCCGGTCGAAAATATGGTAATGATGACGTTCTTCCGTGGCAGGAGGAAGAAGTACCGTCGGTCGGCCCAGACGGAGGAGATTTCTACGACAATGTGCATGCAGTCTTGCGTGAACGCCGCGCGATGGTCGTCAAGCCCGAGGAAGTTTATGAGATGATGAAACTCGTGGAGAAATGCAGGCGCATCAGCGGGTTCTACTAGAGGAACACGCCCTGAGAAGTGTATAAGACGGGCCGGTCATGCGACCGGCCCGTCTCCGTGTGTGTAGTGGCTGATTATTCCGGGGTGACTTCGAAGTCGAGCGTGGCGCTGGCGCGTGACGCGCATCTGAAGGTACGGTGTGCGTACCGCACTCGCATAAACTACGCCTTAAGATTTCAATGGCGTGGGCATTTCCACCTTTTCGCTGATACCGTTCCTTCTGTGACCCCCTTGGCGTGGGGAAATGATGGCTACTCGGTGGGCTGTTCCGGGATGACTTCGAAGTCGAGCGTGGCGCTGGCGCGTGACGCGCATCTGGATGGACGGTTCCAACGTTCACACCAATGGGCATGTGTAATGGCTTGTTATTCGGTGGGCTGTTCCGGGATGACGTTATTTTCGTTGGCGATGGTTATCACGGCTGATTTGTGGTCAGCTTCTTCCGCGCGTTTGGATGCGTAGTAGGAGTAGACTGGCGGGTTGCCAAGGATGATATGTCCGATGCGCGGCTCAATCTTATACAGGAATTTGGCCGGATCGGCATCGGTCACCTGCGCGGGCACCGAGAGCTGCGTCCCTGCCTCTACTCGTGCTGTCAGGGACGGGAAGGAAAGCGTCGGAGAGGGGATTACTTTGCCGCGGGTGACGAAGCGCTCGCCTTTGGTCATCTCATCAGCGAGTATCTGGCCGATTGCCGCCATTTCCTCGGAGCCAGGGGCCGGATGACCTTGAACTCCGATGACTGCATTGGCTACGAGGACTGCGACCATGTCGTCTGCTATTGCGCTTCGATCGCCGAACCACGTGCCTATAGCTACGGGGACCGACCTGTACATAATTGTACGAGTGAGAGCATCGGCAGCGGTGCGCTGGTCCGGGTAGACACCTACCAGCAGGTGCATGCGGCCAGTGCTTGTATCGTAGCTTCTTGCCACTCCAAATGAAAATTTGTCCTCGCTCAAACTTACGAATTTCAATGATGCATCGGATGGGAGCAACAGTGCCTCTATCTTTGCTGTGTTAATCCCGGTAATCCATTCTTCAGGCTCATCAGGCAGCGGGCCGAACTTATATTCCAGCCATGCCTCAAATGAGGGAAACTCGGTTGCAGTCACTTCGCCGGCATTGTCAGCCATGACAGCAGCAATGCTGACTGCGAGCAGGCAGATGAGGCTGGGCAGGAGGAAGCTATGGCGTGATGCTGGACTTCGCATGCAGGTCATCTCCACGTGGAGCTAAACCGCCCGAATTGTGGATATGTTGTATCTATTCTACTCATTAGACAATGCCACCTGTAATGTTGTTCCAGAGTGAGGGGAGTGTCGGTGGGGAGGTGATAGCAGGTGGCAGCGTGAAAATTCAGTTGATCAATGACAATATGTAATACAGCGCGAGTCGACATGATGCCCGGTTATTCGAAATCCGCAATTGTCGTTAGCGCAGATGGTCACCCTGATCTGATGCTGTGGGTAGATGACATGGAGTTCGGTTATATAGCGAAGTAACGATAAGCGAGGGATTACTTTGAAGCGGATCGGATTCGCAACCATCATATTGATGCTGGCAACATGTGTGGCAATCGCTCAGACACCCACCTATCATGTTGTGACAGTAGATACGGCACCGGTGATAGACGGGCTGGCGAATGACTCATGCTGGCACGGCGTCGCGTCGGCATCAGGCTTCAGCAAACTGGATAAGAACGTCCCTGCAGAAGCGCAGACACGATTTGCAGTCGTTCGTGATGCTGCGAATCTGTATTTCTTCATCGTATGCAACGAGCCGAACCCGCAGGAGATCAGGCGCACGTTCACCCTGCACGATGAATCGCTGTGGGCGGATGACTGCGTGGAGATATTTCTGGACCCCACAGATGGGCGGCAGGAATACGCACACATCATAGTCAATGCGGCGGGGGCGGTTTACGACGCATGGTCAGTGCAGGGCGGATTGTCGCACCGCAGCAGCTACGATACGCCTGTCGCGGCAGCATGCAATGTAAACGCGTGGAGCTGGACAGCGGAAGTGAAGATACCGTTTGCGGCGTTAAAGCTGCGCGACGGGGCGAGCGACATATGGGCATTTAATGTGGCGCGAGAGAAAAAGACGCCCCCCGGAGAGCTTTCGGCATGGGCGTATACGGGCCGCGGATTCCATGCTCCCGAAAAGTTCGCGGCTCTGACGGGAATGGATGCGGATTATTCGGCATTCGCATTGGAAGTACCGACTGTGCGCTTTACCGACGCGCGCATCGTGAACAACCTTGTTGCAGGCATGGTCGAAGTGCCACTCATCAATGCGACCGGAGACGTAGCCGGGGTATATGTGGAGGCAAAGCTGATTGGGGTCAACGGGCAGACGTATACTCGTGAAATAGCTGCGGACCTGCCGGATGGACAATTTACCATTGAATTGCCATTTGCTGGAATTGCCCCGGGACAATATACGGCAGAGATACGGGCGCGACATTGGCAGACGAACGAACTGGTGGCTTTCGCAAGTTATCCTCTGGATCTGCAATTCGCCCCGCTTGAGCTTGAAGTGGTGAAACCGTGGTATCACAACGCGATTTTCAGCACCTGCCCGGTCGATGAAATTGTGGTGCGGGGGCATTTGCGGCTAAGCGATGAAATTGTGGCGGACGCGGAAATGGTGGCACGCCTGATCATTCCTTACGGGAAGACCGTGGCAACACAGACGAAAAAGCTGGGCACGGAAGCGACACAGGAATTCAGCTTCAGCGCGAGCGACCTGCCATATGGGGATTATTGCATT
>CAYSRY010000012.1:9749-15140 GCA_964433395.1 uncultured Armatimonadia bacterium
TTCAGCAATAGCAGGCGGCAAAGAGCTTGCGCAGGCCGAGGCGACCGTGCGAAAACTTGCACCAAAGGCTCATGAGGTGTGCATTGATGAGAACGGGCAAACACTGGTAGATGGGAAGCCGTTCTACCCTTGGGGCTTCATGGGGGCCGGACCGGACGAGGAACTCGGGAATGCTGGCTACAACCTGATTCATACATACGTTGCGAGGTATTCGGCCCGCGACGGGAAGCTGAATGACTGGCTTGATGAGTGCGCGCGGCAGGGCCTGCAAGTCATAATGTCCCCATACCCCGGGGAGACAGGGTTTTGGGGATATAACGGGAAACCAGAGTTCACGGGTAATGATGTCGCTGGAATCATTGAATATGTGGAGAGATACAGGGATCATCCAGCATTGTTCGGCTGGTATATGTGCGATGAGCCGCGAGGCGCCCAGTGGCGTGGCGAGCTTGCCCGGATAGCGGACATCGTGCGGGCGACCGACCCGTATCACCCGACAATAGCGCTTGATAACAGCGCCAATGGTGTCATCGGTCTTGCGCAGGATCGGACTGGAGACATCGTGTGGGTCGACCCATATCCTGGCTTCGGGGTGGATGGTCCGCACGTTCCAATGAACAAAGTCTTCATTGCAGTTGATGACATCCATGCCGGTATCGGCAGAGATGCGCGAACGCCCGTGTGGATTGCCCCGCAGGCATTCAGCTATGGGAATTTCAGTAAAGAAGAGACCTCAGAACGTGCGCCGACATATCTCGAAGCGCGGACGATGACCTATATGGCGCTCGTGGGCGGCGTGGACGGAATTGTCTATTACGCGTGGGCGTATGCGAAGCAATTCCCGGAGTTGCGTGTGGGGTTCCTGAAAGGGCTCTCGCAGGAGATGAAAGCCCTGATGCCCGCGTTGACTTCAGGCAAAATGCAGCGCGGCGAGGCCATGTGCGAACCCGAGGATGCCGCGGTGTTTGTGACGTCAGTAGAGTATGAAGGCAGTCAGTACGTTATCGCAGTGAACATGACCGACAAGCCGTGCAAAGCATATGTGCGAGCCGCGGGACTTGCTGGCGTCTATAGTGTGATGTCAGAAGCGCGGACAGTTGAAGTTTCAGAGAATGGTACACTTGTCGATGGGTTTTCGCGCTATGCGACGCACGTCTATACAAACGCAGCAGAGCTGCCTGATATGAAGACACTTGAAGAGATTGCGGTGCTGATTGAGGCAGCGGAGCAAGAGGCAGCGACAGCTAAGGCTGCAGAAAAGCAATGAGTGGCATGAGCTTGCACTGCAACAGCGAGAGTTGCTTGTCGTAATGCGCAAATGAGTGCCCGGATGCTGCAGTTCCTGTAGTATTTCATTATCCATTCACTCAGCACAAGTGTGCCCCGACGATTGTCGGGGCACACTTTTTCATTTCTGGTTCTCTCATATGATTATTTGACGAGACGAACATCCATGTAGCCAGTGGTGGGGTCTGTGGTGCCCTGAATGTTGTACTGTCCACCGCGCATGACAATCTGCAGAGATATGATGCTTCCAGAGTGCAGACTGTGATCCGCGCCATGGAAAGTTACGGTCCCGTACGGTGCGAAGATAGTACCCTCGGTACCCGCACCACCGCCGTTGAATGTGATCGCTTTGTCGGCAGCAGCGTAGGAGACCAATGAGAGATTGTCAATGTACGGCGTCATCGTCACTGCAGCGCCATTGAATGTAATCGTGCCCTTGGCGACAATGGTCACGTTATCAAGGTGAGGAGACGCTCCATTGAAAACGACATCCCCTTCGACCATAATGAGGCCATTGGAAGCCATGAAATCTTTGCTGCTGATGGTCAGGTCGCCATTGACATGCACTTTGCCAAACTCGCGAGCAGCCTCAGTAATAACCCAGTCGCCGTTCACTTCAGTATCCCAAGGCAAGAAATCGTTCCAGGCATGGCTTATTGGGTAAGGTTCAATATCACCCCAGACAGCCCCCTGCTGTAAATCAATATCTTGGCCGGTAAGGATAATATAGTGACGGTATTCGATAAGTCCCGTGACAGTGATGTTAGATCCACGGAAGATGACACCGGAATTGGAGTGCATAGCACCGTCAATATAAACACCAGAGCCTGTAGAAACGAAACCATCTTCCCAGTCAACATCCTGGTTGGCAAAGAGAACAGGCAGACTGTCATATCGTCTTTCAGCGAGTGCTATAGCCTTGCGCGCAATGTGCATCTCATTAAGACCAACCGCCCTTGCGAGCAGGAATTCGTCATCAACGCTCGCCTCGACGGTGACAGCATACTGTCCGGCTGGTAATACGCCATAGTCCGGTACCGACGTGCCAGGCTGGTAATAGTGGAAGTCGTCGGAACCGACGGAGACAGAAGGCCAATTGAGTGCAGCGTTATTGGCATCAAGTGTGTTCGTGAGTGCTGTGTTGGCATAGTTTACCTCCGGCATGCGCTGTGCTGCAGCCAGTGCCGTAGCATCGGCAACTTCCTGCGCACGCTGTGCCGCAAGTGCAGCACGCCCTATGTCAACCGTCAGGGCAGCCAGACCGAGCAGCGCCACAAGCGCAACAGCCGCAACTATAAGCACGACTCCGCGCTTCCGACCTCTGCGATGAATGCACATGCTGAATGTACCAATATGGTTCATAATTTTCAACCGCCTGACAAACGGATCAGAAAGCTCATGTAGATTGGATTACGGCCCGCAGGCACAATGTCGCTATATATAATATAGCGTGTTTGTCTAGGATTCACATAAAGTGAGTCTCAACAATTCATCAACTTCTCGCTGTGAATTGTGGTCTCGTCACGGAAGACGGTTCAAGCATGTGAGGTATCCGCAGCACCTGTCAGCCAGCGGGATAGCATGCATTCGTGTAGTATATTCACCGCCAATGTCACTATTCTCACACTACCATACACGATATGCCACTACCTACACATGCAGTCAGCAAAACGGCCCCGGCATATGCTGGGGCCGTCGGTATATCGAAACGCAATGCATCTCGTCAATTTCGGCGGGCGACGAGCGTAATCTGCCCCATTGTAGCGATCCACTGGCCATCAGAGGCTCGTTGGAGATTGAGGCGATCGGCGGCCTCTCGCTTCATGATGAGCCCGGCGGCCTCATCGTTTATGGGGCGCGTAGTTTCTGCGACTTCAGCGGAGATGATTGAGAAGCCGATGCGCTCGAGCATCTCACTCACCTGCGCCACGTTATAGTAGCATCGTGGGCTGTCAGGGTTATCAAGCAATGCCATCTCGTTGAGTACCTCGCCAGCCAGTGCGTCAGATGCATTGCCCGGCCCATCAATGACAAGCAAACCACCAGGCCGGAGCAGACGTGCGACCTCAGCCAATGCGGCCTCCGGATCAGTGAAATAATGCAGAGTGCATCGAATGAGAACGCGATCGGCCCAGCCGTCGGTAAGTGGCATTTCCTCGCCCGGACAGACTGCCATTTCAAGGTTTGTCAGTCCCATCGCTTCGCAGCATTCGCGACATTCGGCGATGCCTCCGGGATGGGGGTCACAGGCGAAAACATTGCAATTCGGATTGCGGCGGGCAATCTCGATGGAGAACGCTCCATTCCCGCACCCCACATCGACAAGCGCGGTGGCGGCGTCCATGTCGAGCAGAGCAGCTATGCGCGCAATCTGCTCCTGGCTTTGGCACTTCTCGCGATATGCTTTCGGCCAAGGCCATTTGAGACTGGGATCAAGGGCTCCCATGGGTATCCTCCATGCAAACACACCGGAAGCATGGCTTCCGGTGTGTATTTGGCTTTCTGCACACAACAATACGCTTCTCATGCAGTGAATACAACTGCAATCCGCGGCTTTGCGCGAAACAACAGCCTATTCGCGGCCGCAACCACGTGCGGCTTCTATTCGCCGCCGCAGCATTAGTCGCGAGTCGCAAGATTAGTTGCGGGCCCAGATTTCCAATTCCGGAATGAGGAGAACCTGCCCCTCCTCGCGGGCTGCGAATGTCATGCGCATGTGTTGAACGGCTGGTGCAGCCGCATCAAGCGCAACGGTCACAGCCGGATAGTCGCCATTGTCAGTCAGCGGGCGGCTTTCGCCAGCCCCGATCTGCCGCCACTCTCCGCCGATTTGAGCTTCGACGGTGACAGATGGCACCAAGTTGCCATACATGACCCAGATATGGTCAAGTGCGTATTCGGCGCCGAGATCAAATGTGATCGTGACCGGATCGGTGGCCTTCCAACTCACAGCCGACCGCTGCAGCTCTTCGCCGAAAGTTCCTTTGTTGAATTTCACGCAATCTCGGCGATCCATGAGGTCGCCTTTGGCAAATGGGATATTCTCAATGCCACCCTCATCAATACCATAGTCGGGAACCACTGAGTACGTGTACGTGCCATCTGCCGGCAGGTTGGCCGTGGGGATCATCTCGTTGGTGTCCCAGATGACGTAATTGTTGGTGAGGCAGCGTCCGGCAGGTGGTGTAATTTCGGCAGCCGGAACAGCCGGGAATGTGAAGCGCCAGATATCGAGATCAGTTTCCTGTCCCATCGCCTGGTGAAAGGCTTTCCAGAACGATTTCCATGCCTCGGAGCTGAGCGCATTCTGCGTCATAGGATCAAAGCCGAAATAGTAGACCATTCCGCGCCCGACCTGTTTTGCCGCCGCAGCGACGTTTCCGTCTTCATACGTGAGGAATGGGAGAGCTCCGTCACCACATTGCAGGGCGGCTGCGCTGCCGATGACTGGCATCTCGGCCGCAAGGCTGAGGATGCTGCACGACTTCGGCACCGAAGCGGAAGTATGTGCGGTTGTTTCGCCGCTTGCGAAGAGCAACTCGGCACGAGCATCGGACATCTCTGTGCCGTCAAGATGCCACGAAAATGCGGAAGGCTGCGTGACGACAAGTCTGCCCCCATTTTCGACATATTCTGTGAGCGCCTCGACTATTTCGCGCCGCATGTAAGTGGCCATTGGGAGATAGATGACGTCATAACTGGCCAAGTCGACTTCATCTCTGCCAATCTGCGAATCGCTTATGACCGTGAACCAGCCGCGAATTGCTGGCCCCAGCAGGTTGAACATCCAGCGATACGGGTCATTGCCCTGACTGCCGCCGAGAAATTCCGCACAATAGGCATCGTCGGAGTAAAGAATGGCAGCACTACTCTCCGGAAGCAAGGGGCGGTTGATGGTGCGAGAGTTGTCGAGCGTCCCCATGATGGTTTCCCAACGAGCCCATGCCCCATGGCGGTCAATGACCATGTCATGAGTGCCCTTCTGGTTCCCCGCAGTATCCGGCAAGTATAGATGAAAGCCCTCGCCTCCCGCGCGATAGACCTGGCTCATGATCTCGCGGACTTCATCGGTTTGGTCGGCTGGAATGTAGCCCAAGAGCTTGC
>CAYSRY010000012.1:15150-18922 GCA_964433395.1 uncultured Armatimonadia bacterium
CGGGGCGGAAACTGTTTGCGTAATTCTCGGTATGCACACACGGCATTGTGGCAACACCGCATAGATCGCGAAGAGTTTTGGTGATCCACGCCGCATCCTGTTCCTGTGCCCCACGCGGATATGTCTGGTGGGTGACAATGTCACAGTATTTCCCGTATGCGGCATAGTCAAATGGCTGCACCTGCGCGACAGGGTCTGGTCCGATGACCTTGAGGTCCGGAGCTACTTCGCGAACCAGATTAAAAATACGCTTCTGGAACTGTGCGAAACGATCGTTGTACCATCTGCGATACGCGATCCAACGGAATGCATTGCGGTCATTAAGCGAGGTGGGAATGCCCCATTTCCCATAGCCGAATTCGGCTTTGACCTCGGCATCGACCTGCGCCATGAAGGGATACCCTTCCTCGCCATAGAGAATGCGCAATCCGCGCATCATGTCAGAATCCTGTACTTCATCGCCGGTGTTTACGGCCCAGAGATAGTCGTGATACTTGGTAAGGTAGTCGCGCATCTGCTGGAGATAGACTTCCTGATTGGCTGGGTCAACGTGGTAACCAAAGCCATTTTCAGTAGGCGTGTCTTCTGCATGTGCGCGGCGATTACCCATATAAATGGTTTTGCCGCCGAACTGCTTCAGATACGCAGGCGCATTGAAGTTGTTGCGTTCTACCATTGTGCCGTTGTCGAGAAAATGGAGTTTCCGTTCAGCGGCATTGCGATAGTAAAATTGAAGCTCATAGGGCTGGGCATATTTCAGGCAAAATGGACCGAAGTTGTAACTCACAACATCATGTCCCCAATAGATGACACCTTCAGCAGCCATTCCAGGCCCGGAATCACCCAGCAGTTCTTCATAGAGTGGATCCGGAGTGACCCATGCTTTGGGGAAATCGGTTTTGATGACCGGAATGGAGTTTTCATAGATCGTCTCGTCACCGGCTTTTACCTGCAATTGAACAATTTCATCATCAAGCCCCGCCACAACGTAGGGCACGGCAAATTGCAGCGGCTTTCCGGCGACTGCCTCAAAGGTTCGCTCTGTGGCGCCAGTTTGCTTGGCTCCCGCGCGAGTGACAACTGAGACAATCACCGGCGTATCGGCCGCAGGGGTATAGGTGCCGGAGAAAGTGTTCGCTTCGTCGGCATTGCCGCGTCGAGCAGCCATTCCGCGGCTGGTTACTGAAATTCCATCGTCAGACGGGAAGCGCATGATGCCAAACGCGTCGGGCTGTGCGAAGCGTCCCTGCACTCCTGCCCATGAACTGTACTCGCGTGCAGCGGGACGGGCGCGACATATGTTCAGGCTCCAGGTATCGCCAGGGGCAGGTGTCACCGCGAGATTTGCAAATGGAATCGCCGCTTCGACAATCCAGCCGGTTTCGCTGTGTGACCACGCGACATTTGCGCTCGGTTCGACGTCTATGGAGGCGAGGCTGGCTTCCCCGGACGCAATGCCAATCTGTCCGGCAAGCATGCCGATGGCCGTAATCCCCATGTGGTAGAACGTGCGCTTATCATTGTGGTAATCGATGAAAAGCTCGATGACGTCGTCCTGCCAGACGCGTCTGGCCTCAGCCTCGACGGCCTCAGTTTTCAGCATATCCATCTGCGGCTCATCGGCCTGAATACCCAGATATAGATTGTTCTGGTCATATGTGACGCGAACATTGGTCGCCGCTTCGGCCGGAGCACTCGCACGGTTGCTCAGGAAGCCGCCAAGCACTGGTTTGCCCTGCCATTGTGGATCATCGAGACTGCCATCAATGGCAGGAGCCGTGTTGGTGCTGACCATCGTCACTTGCGGCAAGCCGGCCTGTTGACCAGCTTCGATTTTCGCTCCAGCACTCATATCATAAAGGAAGTACGTGGCCGGCGATGGATACGCTTCGCCAGTCCACTCGTTGATTCCCTTGGGCCCGCCACGCTGGCTCATGAGTACGCGGATGCCGATAACCTGCTGTTCAATCTGCAGAGGTTCTCGCGGTACGCGAATTTCGATTTGTTTGTAATCGGGAGAATAGCAGCCTTTCGGGCCAACTTCACCCAGCCAGTGCTGTTCCCCCTCATACCAGAGATACGTGCTCTTTTTCTCACCTTCGACCTTGACCACATAGGTGCTGTTCATGCCGAGCTTCCCGGCTTTGATCTGATTGGTGTAATAGTCGGTGACTGCGTCGCCGTCCACATCAAGCTGAATGTAGCGCATATTATCCCAATAGCCTACGGGCCAGCCTTTCGGCTGGGAGAGATCGAATGGGCGCCCTTCCACAAACTCGACGCGGAAGTAGACGAACACGTCATCATGGGCAACTGAGAGCCGCTCCACCTGACCATAAACCGATTTGGCGGCGTCAATCTGCTCCTGCGGAATATCATAGACGACTGCGCCAGCCCAGTCGGAGAAATCACCGTCTATTGTGATAGCCAGAACGGACGGGGCAAAGCTCATCATGAGTGCGGACGTTATTGCGAGCGCATACATCAATCGTGTGAAACGCATATACATTATCAGCCTCTCCAGAAAGCGCATACTCACAGGGGCACCCAACCATGACTACATGAATTTCCCCCAGTGGCAAACTTTGACCTTCATGCGCAGCGAATGCAGGGACAGGAGAGCGTTTCGGGGAATGGGCTGAATACAGTAGCTCAAAGAAGCATTCACAGTGGAGGAATTCATGAAGCGCACGCTGCGTTGCCTGACACTTAGCATACTCATAACAGGGGTACTGTGCGGCAACATATTGGCACAGGGTGCACCGAATGTGGCGCTCGGCAAAGCGTATACAATATCACCAGCCCCCAATGCCCCTTCTCCGGATTCGACAGGGCCTGAGCAATATGAGGAGGGGAAAGCCTATGCGGGAGAGCTGACTGATGGTGTACAGGGCACACCTGGCCACCGGGGCAGCGCGTGGGTTGGCTGGCGCAACAGCTCCTACTCGCCGGTGACATTCTCGCTTGATTTGACCGAGCCAACGTGGGTAAGCCGAATTGAAGTCACGGCGACCGGTGGCGGAGCGCAGATAGTGCCGCCAGACCGCATAGACGTATCGGTACAGACAGAGTTCCCGTATGACGCTCCGGTTCAGGTGGCGCAGCTCTTCCCTGATGCTGAATACGAACCGGGTACCGACCGCATCTATACGCTGGCCGGAGATATTGGCCTGACTGTGACGCGTGTCATGCTGACAGTCTATTACCCTCCGTGGAATTACATATTTCTCGACGAAGTGAAATTGTTTGGCGGCACTGCAAAGCCTGGAAAGCTGATGCCAGTTCAGGACGTGCTCATTGAAGCCGAAAGCGGCCAACTTTCGCAGTGCAGTGCATTGGATACCGAAGGCGCCAGCAATGAGGCAGTGCTGCTGAAGGACGCCGGCGCGGTAGACTTCGAAATGCCTCTCCCGGCCGGGGACTACATCGTGCAGATCCGCTCTCGCGCGGTGGAGCAGGATACATTCAATGAGCTGATGCCATCTGTCAATGGCGAGGCGCTCCGAGGTCAACCCGTCACCACCGCCATTTTCACCCGCCAGACCTCGACATTTACGCAGACGCAGGAAGGAAATGCAAAAATACGCCTCACGCTCGGCGAAGGCTCTGGCGTGTACGTCGATCAGGTACGCATCCGCGAGTTGCGCCTCAACCAGCCCATCCCAGCACTCCGCACATATGAGAATGATACGACCATCGCCTCAGGCGGCGCGAGCACGTGCATAATCGTATATGGCGACAGCGGCCAATATCGCCCCATTGCTGAGGCAGT
>CAYSRY010000012.1:18932-24329 GCA_964433395.1 uncultured Armatimonadia bacterium
AGCGCGGCGGCGTGAAGCCGGAAATCATTGGCGCGGGTACCCTCACTGACGAGACATTCGGCAACCAGCATATCATCGCTCTCGGCGACAGGGCCAGCAACATGGCGATTGTGCGGGCCGCTCCGAATGATTGGTCGCGAGTGCTCGACCCACCCGAAGAAGGACCACAGATATACGTGGTGGTGGACAGCCGCGGAACAGACACAAACGCAGTGATTCTGGGCGGCCGCACAGCTGCACAGGTCCAGGAAAGCGCAGACGCATTCACAACGCACCTGCAAGGCGACCGAGACGTTGTATTGCCGTACATGGAGCTTCCGGCACTCGAGCTGACAATTGACCGCGACACCTACAAGCAGATTGCGATTGAAAGCGGCACGTGGCTCCGGCAGACGGCACTCAGAACGCTGTTCAACAGATGGAAAGCGTACACGGACGACATTTTCATCATGCTTGGCTACAAGTATATCGAATATCTCGATTCGGCAGACACAATCAAACGAGACACCAGTCTCGGCTTCATCGAGGCAGAGCTTTTCAAAATTCTGGGCACCTATGACCGGCGCGAGCACCACGGGTCGATCGATGAACTTGATCGCCTGATGATGGTCAACACACTGTGGCAGATGTCGGAGCAATGTGCGTCACAATTTGACTGGAATTGCGCATTCAAAGATGGCAAGAAGGGCTATTACCCACATGCTGAAATCGCAGGAATTCTGGAAGCTGGCGGCGTGAAAATTGCGAACAACCACCAGACTTTCCCGATGTTCAGTATTCTCACCGCGGGCGATTATTTCGCGAAATATTACGACATGGAGAAAGCAGAAGACTGGCTGGAATGGTGCGATATTTTCATGCGCGGGCAGATGCAGACCAGCAAACCGCAGTGCGACTGCTGGGGCTATCAAAGCATAACGATGACCCACACGGCACGTTATGCAGCAGTCACCGGGCGCTGGGACTATTTTGACAGCGCCCCGCTCATGCACTTCCTGCGACTGCTCTACATAAGTTATGACAACCTCGGCGCGCCTGTCGGCTATGGCGACGTCGGCGGATATTCGGCACCTCCAGAGACTGGCGCGCTGGCCGCAACTGCTGCATTCTGGCAAACCGCTTCCGGCAACCGAGTTGACACAAGCAGAATCGCCACAGATGACCTGCTGGGACTCTATGTGCACAGTATGGAGCCACTCTGGTATGACTATTATGGCACCGGATCGCTGGTCCCGCTTGAGAAATCCTTCGACAAGATTACATACCGCGACAATAGGGAGTCCGACCGCGCATATTTGCTTGTTGACGGCATTTCAAAGGGCTATCACGGGCACTGGGATGGAAATTCCATATTGCGTTTCACCGATGAAGGGCGCATGTGGCTGTGTGAGGGCGACTACCTCAAACAGGATCCCAAAGACCACAATACGATGACATTTATGCGCAATGGTGAAAGCACTAAACCGGACATGCTTTCTTCCCTTGAAAGCCAGTTTATTGCGCCAAAGTGGGCGGCCACGCGCACCCGTACACCTGACTACTGCGGACTTGACTGGGATCGCAACATCATCTGGCAACGCCAGGATGATATGTTCTTCGTCGTCGACAAAATGACGGCACGAGAGCCGGGCGCATATGACATGACATGTCGTTTCCGCAGCCTCGGCGAAACGCAACTGGATGGCAGTCTGTGGACTGTCGCGCAAACGGGCGGGCAGAAGATGTTCATGCACGCTGACCAGAACGCGGCCCTCAGCGAAGCGACCGTCCCCGAAGACGCCAAAAACTGGGCGAATTACGAGTTTGTTGAGGACAAAACACCCAAAGTCCTTCGGGAAAAACTCGTCAAAGAGCTCGCAGAAGGCGAAACGGCGCAGATTATCAACGTTTTCTACGCTGGCACGCCACATGCCGACGGCACCTGCGAGGCGGCCATATCCGTGCGACGCCTCTCCGATGCCGCGATTATCACCCGCGCAGGCTCGACGCATACCATTGTCGGCGTGGACAAACTAAGCGGACCGGTTCGCGTCCGGGCCGAACAATTCGCGATTTCAACCGACAGTATCATGCTTGTAAATGGTGTCGGAGTGGCGACTGACCGCGTACTGCTCCAGGCAGATAAACCAATCAGCTTCAACATCGCTTTGGCAGACGGGCAAACCGGTATAGTCGAAGCCACAGAGCCGACAACGCTGCTCATTGCTGCTGCTCAGGGCGCTGTCGCCGTGGATGGGCGCACAGTTACAGCGCATATCGGCGGCATGACACAGATTGCGCTCTCGCCGGGGCGACACTCCATGGTGGCCGATTTCACGGCGATAGCCAGATCTCTCGTGCAGGCAACGAACGACGCATGGAACAGTGCCAGCGACAAGCCAATGGCTGCAGAGACGCGCCCCGACAATGGTATCCGTGAAGTTTTCTCGGCAGCCTTACCCGCGAAAATCAGCGCCATTGCGGTCGCAGACCTCAATGGCGATGGTACTGCTGAGTATGTTGCCGGCGATGAAAGCGGGACGCTGGTGGCCACGGACTCCCGCGGCGATGAGCTCTGGCGCAAGACCATGGACGCAAAAATCAACGCAATTGCAGCCATTGACATTGACGGTGACAAAAAGGACGAAATTGTGATTGGCGTGGAAAACTCGCACCTCTACCTGTTTGATGCCGATGGCAGCGAGATATGGCAGAAATTCTTCGAGGCCAACCGTTCACGCGGCGGCATCGAAGGCCATCCGCGAGTGATAGTTATTGCCGATTTCGAAAGCGATGGCACCCCGGAGATCAGCGTCGGGTGCGCGAACAGCATGTTCTATGTGCTCGACACCGAGGGCAACATCAAATCGAGCAATGATCAGGAATGGGCGAATATGACCCTGCACAAGGCCTCCGCCATCAACGCGGCGGACATTACAGGCGATGGTCAGCTTGAGCTGCTGTGCTCATTCACGTATTTCGGCAGGCACATCGTCGACTTTACCGACACGGGACGCAGCCGCAGCAGCAATCTTCCAGCGTGCATAAGCGGTGGCGACAGCGTAACCTCGGCGGATGTGAATGGCGATGGCATCAATGAGGCGATCTTCGCCGACCGAGACGGAACGCTGACTGCGTGCACAAAAGCCCCGGCTGGCTCGTCTGTGGCGCAGATAGTCTGGCAAAATGCCATCGGCGATGATGCGCTGGCCAAAGCAATCACCGGCGATTTCAACGGTGACGGCAGGCCGGAGATTGCAATTGCGTCCCACAGTGGCTTCCTCGCGCTGGTCGATGCCGACGGCAAAGTCATGTGGAGCCGATATGCGCAGAATCAGGTGACCGACGTGGCGGCATTCGAGGCCGCAGACGGGACCTGGCGGCTTGCCCGCAGCTCATTGGACGGTTCGGTGGTTGTCTATGATGCGGCTGGCAACGAAGTCGCGCGTCGAAATACTGGCGATCCGCTGGAACGTCTCATCATTGTAAGTGTTGATGAAAGAGAGCGCCTCGTAACAGCGGGTGGCACCATGCTCCGCGCTCTGGACATACAATAGATAAGTAGAGCGAGAGGAGACCGAAAATGCGATTAGCAATGATACTGGCGGCAGGTCTTATGCTTGTATTCTGCGCCGTTGCCGGATGCCAGCCTGGAGTTACAGATATGAAAATGACCGAGGCTGCAAAAGCCATGGGGCAACCATACTATTCCGGAGCGATATTGCCAACGCCACAGGAAGTCGAATACGGCGACCGCACGCTGCTGCTGCTGGACGGCCCCGCCGGAAAATGGACGCAGTTCATTCCTCGGGTCTTTGACGGGCAGTCCGGTGAGCTTGCAAAACGCATGCTGGACCGCCGCTTGCAGCAGTACCTCGCGCAATATCCAGCTCTGGGCACGGAAAAACCGCTTGACGTGAGCATGCGCTCAAACGCTACATTACTGGATTTTATCGAAAAAACAAACCCTCAGGCTGAACGATGGATACAGAGAATCCGCGATGCGGAGCTCAAAGAGCAAGTGAAAGACCTGCCGCCACAGGGGTATGTACTCGAAATTACTCCGTATCACGCAATCTGCATCGGTGCTGACGCCGCCGGGGTCATGAATGGCATGGCCTCGTTCCTGCAGCTTTTGCATGTCGACGAAGAAGGCAGACTTGTCGTCCAATGCGCGAAAATTACTGACTGGCCAACCTTTGAAATCCGCTACACTTCCGAATATCATCTGCCTGACGAGGCTTTCTTTGATTGGATGATGGCCAACAAGATCAACGGCTTCGGCGCGTGCTATCCAGGAATGCGCTGGACCGGCGACAGCCCGGAAAAACAGGCCGGGCTTCGCGCTATCGGCGAATACATCGAAAAATATGGCACGATGAATTTCATGGTGCAATACCACGTTGGTGGACGCGGCGGCTGTGCTGCGATCGACTGCGCCAATGAAGACGACGTGCAGACGCTGCTCAATACGGTGACCACCACACTGATGCTTTCGCATGCCCAGCATGTGATGATCTGCTATGATGACGTAACTCCTGAGCTGCAGCCGGAAGAGGCCAAAATCTACAAAAATCCCGCGCAAGCGCATGAAGCGCTCATGGAGCGCGTCTACGAACGCGTGAAAACCATCTCGCCTGACACCATAGTGAGCTTCTGCTCGTCATATTATCAGGGGCTTGGACACAGGCGCTGGTGGCCGAATAGCGAGACACGCGAGACGGCGCTCGAATACATGAGCTACGTGCACGACTGGAAGAATACCGACATACGCATCGTGTGGACTGGCCCTGTCACAGAGAGCCGCTCGATTACGCAGGCGGACCTCGACGCATACCTTGATATGATCGGCCACGACAAGAAACTCGTCTACTGGGATAACACGTGGCACTATCATCAGCCGCTGCGGAATTTCCACGCCAAATATCTCGACGGATTCATCGACTGGTGCGCTGACGCCACAAGCTACATCAATATAAATAGCACCGTGCCGATCGGGAAGTTTTTTGCAGTCACTGCAAACGATTACTACTGGAATCCCGCTGCATTTGATGAGCTGCATTCCCGCCAGCACGCAGTGGCACAATTCATGGGGCCAGACGCAGTGGAGCCGGCAGAAGCATTCTATGAGCTCCGCGGCAATGACTACGGCGTCTTCTTCCAGCGTGACGTGGCTCTCGAAGCGTACAAAGCCGTACTTGAGGATTTGGACGCAGTATGCCTCGACCGCGACCTCATGCAGCATTGCTGGAACGTGTATAACGCAACGGTCAAATCGCGCGAGCCCAAGCAATAGCCGGGAGGCATTCAGATGGCCAGGCCCACGTTGGTGAGCAAGCAGATTTTCATAGAGGCACCCGACCTTCCGGGCAGTGTCGCCGCCAACACGTTTTACACGCGTGCAGATGACGTGGAAAA
>CAYSRY010000013.1:0-6908 GCA_964433395.1 uncultured Armatimonadia bacterium
ACCGCGCGACTGCGGACATGGAAGTGGCCGACGGGGGTGTTATTTCCGCGTCCGACGCACATTGGGTAGGCTTTGACAGGCTTGCCGAGGGCGTAGACCTGCAGGGTTCTGGTTGAGCGGCTGACCTCAAGCTGAAATATATCCTCACGTGCGACGATGTGCACTGTGGCGTCCGGATCTTCGATGGTGAAGATTTTCTTGCCCTCATCCCAGGTCGTCTTTGAGCCGAAAACCTGATCGAGTGCTTTGGCGGGCAGCATGAGCTTGCCATTGGTTTCGACAGGAGCGGCTGAAAGTGTTACGGGCTGGAGATCAATGGTGGCCTGTGTGGAGCCAGGGACAAGCATTGCGATGCTGTATGGGGAAATGAGAATGGCTTCAGCATCTCCCGGTCGCCACCTGAGTTCGCCTCCGACACGACTGGTAATATCGCCGATGGAAACGTAGGCAGTGTCGCTGATTTTCGTAGCCAGGATAACGGGCATCTCGTTTTGCATGACAGCGCGGGCGCGTTGTCCGAGGTCGCCGCCGTCACCGACCATCGCAAAGTTGGGGACTTGCGCTTCCTGCGAGTGGGGAATGGCACCGGGCGCGACGCCCGACGTGAGTGGCGCGTCCGCAATTGGCAAATAGGTGCCGCTGGTTGTGATTGTCGGGGTGGCATCAGTCTCGGGCAGAGCTGATGCTGTGGCATTCTGCCCCGAGGTCCCCAGCGTCTCAAGCGCGTAGAGGTCTGCGGCCTGCACCGCAAAGACAGTGCCAACCGCAATTACCAGCAGCCACAGGGCTTTGCGGAATGTGACGAAGTTGTCATCAGCCATCATTGGTGTGCGCAGGCTCCCTCGTGTCCGTCATATCGCTCTGGCCGACATCTCCAGCGGAGTCATGTATATATATAGCGGACTTCGGCGGATGTGTCCAGTATGTCGCGAAATTGCAGGGTGTGAAGGTGTGGGGGCGGTGGGGGAGAGAATATGGTGGTGAATGCTTCGCGACGGTGGTTCGAGGTCAGAGCGAGTGCGTTTTGGCAGCCGCATCTGGTAAGTGCCGTTGGTGATTGGCGGCCTCATCGCAAATATGTGGAGGTAAATCATGTCCGACGGATTCACTTTGCCTGCAGTGAAAGTTGAAGCGGAAAACCTTGCCGAGGGATGGGAGAAAGCTGTCCTCGCGTGCTGGGAGTGTGGTGTACGGATCCCGACGCAGTATGACAAAGAAGACGACCCGATGAGCCGCGATGTGTCACTGATGCTGTCGGTGCGCAACGCTTTCGCCGAACCTCGCATCCACCGCGCAATGCCGGGTGGAATCTATGATCTTGAGGTGTATCGGCAGGAGGTCGCGGACGGGATTCACGATCATTGGATCGATCCGGCGGCTGGCAAATGGCAGTACACATATCATGAACGCATTTGCAACTATGAGGTCCCCGGTGTCGAAGACCGAATTGATCAGCTAGACTATGTGGTCAACGCGCTGGCCGAAACGCCGCACACGCGCCGGGCTCAGGTTTCGCTGTGGCAATGCTGGGAAGATGCGGGAATCGATGACCCAGCATGCCTGCAGCGTCTGTGGTTCCGCATTTTCGATGACGAGCTGATCCTGTCGGCCCATATGCGCAGCAATGACGCGTACAAAGCCGCGTTCATGAATATGTACGCATTCACCGACCTGCAGCGGATAGTGGCCGAACGTGTTTCGGAGAAACTCGGGCGGACGATAGTGGCCGGCCAATACAATCACTTTGTGGACAGTTTCCACATTTATGGGTCATATTTCGACGAATTCGAGGGTTTCCTGAAAACAGTTGAGGTGCGTTCCTTCGAGCAGCGCGTGTACACGACCAGTATGGTGCAAGTGTTGATAGACGAAGCGCGCGAACGGATTGCGGCGGCGCTGGCGAGAGACACGCAATATCCGGGCAACAAGGCCACATAGCCCGACAAACCGGGCCACATAGCCCGACAAACCGGGCAAAATAAGCCCGGCACAGTAGCAGCCAATGCCACGCAACGCAGAAGGCAAGCCCAATGCGCAGGGCTTGCCTTCTCTATCGTGCAATATCGGTCTCATCTGCGGGGGTGGGATGCTGCGTTTTTACATCTGTCCCCGCTTTTTCTGTCTAATTAAACTGCTCTTTGGTGGGATCGACTGGTGGCCGAATACCGACATAAAGACTGGGCCAGATGTTCATATACCAAAGCCCTGATGCGGTGCTTTGTTTGACATATACGACTCGCGGATTGTCCGCTCCACTGCTGCGGAGATAAACTTGCAGACCACGTGGATCATTCTCAAACCGGTGGGTGCGCTCGAAGTTGAGCACCCAGTTATTCGGATCCATGGCATAGCCATTTTCAGGGGATGTACCTTTGGCATAGCTGCGCCAGATGTGATGGTAGCTTTCGTTGACCATGCGTTCGACGAACAAACGTTCGGTATGTTTGTCCCACTCTTGATTTTCCATGAGGGGAATGGCCAGATATTGCAACATCTTGCGTCCCTCGTTGCGTGTCAAGGGGTTCATGTAAACGAAGACTGCATCCAGAAAACATTTGGTTGCGCCTTGGGGCTCCATACCGATTTTTTGGTGCAGAGCTTTCATTTCATCGATATTTTTTGCCAATTTTGGTGCCGGAGTTTGTTGATCTTCTTCCGGTGCGGGCGTCGGATCAGCCTGTGCAATTGCCGCTCCCAGCATCAGCATAGCAGCAATCAACAGCATAACTGTGGACTTTCTCATTGGGAATCCTCCTGTGCAACCACTCGCAGCTAGTTGGAATGTGGTGCGCCTCTACGTCTCGACGGCCGATCTACTCTGAGCTTCAGGGTCTGACGCGACATCACGCGCGTGCATCCTGCGCGATATTGTCAAACATTGTAACCATTATACCCCATCAGGAGATATTTGCTCAACCCATATTATGTGGCGCGCCATATTCGCCGATGGCGGCCATCGCTGCCATACATCGGCTGGCAGGTGGGCGATTTTATGTATGTATTCGCTCTCCGGAAAGGACTCTCCAGATAACCCGGCGAAGGGGGCTGCATAGCATAGTGTGGCAATTCACTGTGGATGTGCTGGAGGGCGAATGAGGCACCTTTCTTTTGTGTTAGCGTTCTGCATGCTGACCTGTGGACTCGCGAAGGGCGATGAGACGGGCGAGCTTGCTCACGTGGCAAGCGACGCATTGTTGCCGCTGCTTGGGTATGCGCTGTATGATACGCTGAGCAGTGACGATGCCACAGAACGTGAGACAGGGCGGCGATTGGTGGATGCGTTGCTCATCACGGGGACTGTAACGGCGCTGGGCAAGCAGACGATCACATCGCGCCGCCCGGAGCCCAATTCGAACGAGAAGGATGGAATGCCAAGCGGGCACAGCGCAATGGCTTTTGCAGCCGCGACTGTGCTTGCCGAACGTGACTCGCAGAGTGCTGCATTGGCATACGGGCTGGCCGGCTTGATTGCATGGTCGCGTGGTGAGACGAAACGCCATCGGACAGATCAGATTGTGGCAGGGAGTGCGCTCGGCTATCTGGTCGGGCGGCAGGCTGCCAGTGGTGAGTGGCACATATACAGCGATGGCGATAATGAAGTCGTAAGCATTCACGCATTTGGAGCAGGGGGCTGTGGAAAAATGACAGGATTTTCGCTGACGTATCGTACTGTTTTTTGAACGGCTTCCAGTCATAACAGGTGCCAGCGCTGCAGAATGGGGTATAGTTTGTCAGAAATGGCGTTGACAAATGTTTTGTGCGTTGCTATAGTGTGAAAGAGAACATTTTTTTATCCCCGTTACCTGACGAGAGCCCGCACATTGGATTACCGGCTGGCTTCCATCGAACTTCACGTTTTCCTCGCCCGACTTTCCCATTGTCAGGCGAGAGTGTTTCAGCATTAACCGTATGATACAAACACCCGCACTTTTATCATTCACATGAAGTCCTATTGTGCTCGGGTATGACTGGTGACCGGCACTACCAGCGTCTACTGGCCAACCTCACGCAAGCTCCCATGACACTATAAACAGACCGTTTGAAGGATTGTGTTCGACCACAGGTGCAATTGGCTGCGAATATCAGTGCTGTGAGAGGCTTCGGCATCGTCGAGGTGAAATGGCATGGCATGGCCCGATGATCTGGACCGTGTGCTGTTGAGTAGTGAACAGATTGAGGACAGAGTGGCGGAGCTGGCGCAAATACTCCGCACAGATTATTCGGAGAAGCATCCGGTTCTGTTGGGGCTTCTGACCGGTTCAGTGGTATTCTTGTCAGATCTGATGCGTCACCTCGATTTTGACCTCAGCATTGATTTTATTGCTGTTTCGAGCTATGAGGACGCGACCACCAGTAGTGGCAAGGTCCGCATATTGAAAGATTGCAGTCACGATGTGGCTGGGCGGCACATTGTGATTGTGGAAGACATCATTGATACAGGGCTCACACTTACGCATATACGCGGGATTCTAGGGGATCGGCGCCCCGCTTCGCTGAAAATATGCTGTCTTTTGGACAAACCGTCACGCAGGGTAACGGATCTGAAAGCTGATTATGTCGGTTTTGAGATCCAAGACGAGTTTGTTGTCGGGTACGGATTGGATTTTGCAGAGAAGTATCGGCAACTCCCATATATAGGGGTGCTGAAAAAAGAGGCGTGCAGATAACGAGCGTCATGGGTAGCTGGGGTGCAGAATGCTAGAGTTAGCTGAGCTGGAAAAGAAGACGGTTGACGAGCTTCGTAAGATCGCGTCTGAGATGACAGTCCGTGGCGCGAGCTCTATGAACAAGCGCAACCTGTGTATGAAGATTCTCGCCAAACAGAGCGAGCAGAACGGTCACCAGTACCGGTATGGGATACTGGAAATAGTGAACGGCGATCGCGGGTATCTGCGGGATCTGAGCTATGAGCCGGATCCGACCGCGGATATTTACATTGCGGACACGCAGATCAAGCGCTTTAACCTCCGCACTGGGGACATGGTGAGCGGGCCTGTACGCCCTCCGAAGGATTCTGAGCGTTACTGGTCTCTTTTGCGGGTGCAGACCATCAATGGCATGCCCCCCGAGCAGGCACGTAACCGCGAGAAGTTCGAAGATTTGACCCCTGTGTACCCCAGCGACCGTCTCTACCTTGAAACCAAACAGCCGGACAACCTTTCCGGGCGCTTCCTCGATATCATCACCCCCGTCGGCCGCGGACAGCGCGGGCTCATAATCGCCCCTCCCAAAGCAGGTAAGACTACACTCATCAAGCAGATCGCTAACGCATTGGCGACGAACTATGATGACCTTTACCTGATGGTGTTGCTGATTGACGAGCGTCCCGAGGAAGTTACCGATATTGCGCGCTCCGTTGATGGCGAAGTCGTTGCCTCGACCTTTGATGAGATGCCGCGCAATCATATGCGTGTAGCGGATATGGTGCTCGAACGTGGCAAGCGTCTGGTTGAACATGGCAAAGATGTCGTCATCCTGCTTGATTCGATTACTCGTCTTGCGCGAGCTTCAAACCTCACAGTTGATCCATCCGGGCGGACACTTTCCGGAGGGCTGGATCCAACTGCGCTCTATCGTCCGAAACGTCTTTTTGGCGCTGCGCGAAACATTGAGCATGGAGGCAGCCTGACGATTCTCGCGACAATTCTTATCGAGACCGGCAGCCGAATGGATGAGATGATCTACGAGGAGTTCAAAGCCACTGGCAATATGGACCTGGTCCTGATGCGGTCGCTTGCGGAAAAAGGCTCGTTCCCAGCCGTGGACATCACGCGTTCGAATACGCGGCACCAGGAATTGCTTTTCAACGACGAAGAAATGCAGAGCATCTGGCAGCTGCGGCGTGCTCTTCATGCACTTGAGCCGGAGCAGGCCTCCGAGCTTCTGATCTCCGGGCTGCGAAAATCAAAAGATAATGCAGAATTCCTGGCGCGGGCCGTGGAAACTTTCCGAAAATAGGACAGCAGACGATTGGTGCGGATGTGGTAGAATAGGCATGCTGAATTCCAAGTTTGCCGCAGGTTATAGAAGGCGGTTTTCAATGAAGATTATGGATGCCTGTCGAAGCAAGCTCTTCGGAGCAGTAGTGTTCCTGGTCGCATTGGCGCCGATGGTACTGGTGAGTTCATGTCAGGCCCAACCGCCAAAGACCGCAAATGATTCATATGACGCTGTTTCGCAGTTGCGTGCGGACATCCAGTTTCTGGACGTAGTCAATCGGATGTCATTGTCGCCGCAGCAAGCTGAGGCACTGATCGACGTTGCAGGACGCGCGCAGCAGGTGAGCATGAAATTCAACAATGATCGGGACGCGGCTGTCGCACGTCTGCAGCCACTGCTCGAACAGCAACTGGGCTTCATGCTGCAGGATCAGCCCGTCTCCGATAAGCTGATTGAGCAGATTGACAACGCTGAAGCTGCCGTGGAACAGGTCGAAGCAGCTGCGCAGCAGGCGAGTCTGCCTTTTGCTGCTGAAACGCGGAAAATCCTGACGCAGGATCAAATACTGATCGCCACTGGCGGCGACGAAGCCAGACGGACGGCTGAGGAGATGCTCGTCTGGATACGTGAACTCTCCGATGAGGATTTCAACAGTGATGGGCGTGCAAATGCCGAGGCGCTTGCAGCACCTGACATTGAGCTCGGCGTTGACCAGATAATGGATATTTTCCGCAAAACGCGTGCCTTGCCGGCGTCTGAGTATGCGGAGCAGATTGGAACTCTCGCAGCGGAGTTGGCGCCTTTGTGGGCTTCCAACGCTGAGGGCGAGGATAGCATGCTCGCTGAATTTATCTCGACCGAACGGTTTGTCACAGTTATGCAGCGTCGGATCAAATACCTTTCGACCGATGGCGGAGAAGGCTAATAGCCACCCCTGCCTCAACCGGTCATTTGAGTGGTGAGACCGG
>CAYSRY010000013.1:6918-24221 GCA_964433395.1 uncultured Armatimonadia bacterium
TCGCGGATTCATCAATGACCTCGACGTCGTGCCGGTTGCGAACGTCGTTGACGCATATCGGAAGGCGTTGTCCGAACTTGGGCATGAAGTATATCTGTTTGCGCCTGGTGTAGTTGGGAACGATGCGGGGCATGATAAGAAGGCCCACATTTTTCGCTTCCCCGCGCTTGAAGCCCCTGTTGATATGTCATATCAATTGGCAATGCCTTTTTCTGTTCAGATCATGCGTATATTGCATGATATAGAGTTTGATATTGTACATACACATCACCCTCTCTGGGTGGGTGTGTGGGGTCAATGGTATGCCCAGTGGGCCGATGTGCCATTGATCAGTACGGTGCATACCGAGTATCAGATATACTCAGATCTGATACCTCTGCCTGGCACAATGGTGGAGGATTTCCTGCGTCGGCGTGTCGCTAAATACTGCAACAAGTGTGATCTCGTTACGACGCCCGTTGAGAGCATGCGCAGCAAGCTTCGCAATGTGGGAGTTGAAGCACCTATAGAGCTTCTGCCGAATCCTGCAGATTTGGCGGCTTTTCGTATAACCTCTGGTGAGGAAAAGCGGCGCGAGCTCGGGGTAGGCGACGAAGAAGTCCTCCTGGGATTTGTCGGGCGTCTTTCAGATGAGAAGAACCTGCCTTTTGTGCTGCGTGCGGCCCAGATTGTGATGCAGAGACGGCCAGAGTGCCGGTTCCTGTTTGTGGGTGGCGGTCACGCGCGGTCGGAGCTTGAGAACCTGTCGGTGGCACTCGGAATTGCTGATAGAGTTATATTTGCGGGCGAGACTCCGCACAGTCAGGTGCCAGATTATCAGGCAGCCCTCGACATATTCATGACGGCCTCAATGAGTGAGACACAACCTCTTGCCTACACTGAAGCAATGGCGGCTGGAACTCCTGTCGTCGCTGTGAAAGCTCCCGGTGCTCAGGACATGATTGTGCATGGTCACAATGGCCTTCTGACCACTTTCGAGCGTGGGCCGCAGGACTTGGCGCAGACTGTGGAGCAGTTGCTCAGCGATCGTGAACTCTATAGCGTATTGGTGCAGAATGGTAAAAAATGGGTGGAACGCTACTCGGTCGCCACCTGCGTGGAACGCTTGGTTGAGCTGTATGAGGAGATTATAGAGTCACACCAGGATTCCTCGGCGGATTGAACAGAACTGTAGCTTGCTATAAAAGACAAAGCACGGCCTGCGATATTTCGCGGCCGTGCTTTTCGTTTGTGTGCCTGAATGTGTGTCATTAATTCGGTGTTTTGACTGTCGGGGTCTTGCTTGCCGCAAATTCGGCCATGACATCCCACAGGATGGTGACCGTCACTAGGCCGATGACCAACAAGCCGAGGTTGAGCATTCTGGCCCCGACTTCTTTCACGTCGCCGATGCCCGCGATGCGCATGATGAGGCCCATGACGATGCCGAGTGGCGGACAGACTACAGCTGCGAGAGACAGGCCCAGCACGGTGAAAATCGTAATGCCAACGACGTCTGGCCTTTCGCCCGCCAATACTGCCTTGATGGCGCTTGTGGCGAAGGCGAAGCGTATGATCTCGCCGACAAAACAGAGCAGGCCGGAGAGACTGAGCCCAGTCGTGATGATGAAAAGAATCCTCAAATCTGAGAACATGCCGATGCGTTGGGCGCGGATTGCGGCGAAGTCAAAGCCTTTGAAGCCCGCAAAGCCGCTGATTTCTTTGAAATATTTCGCTGCAATCACGGAGAAGACGGCAAATACCAGCAGGCTTATGATGCCCAGAACGACATACGTAGGTCTTTCTTTCCTGAGCAATTCCGCATTCTGCTTGTCAATTATGAGCATTTGAGAACTGCGTTTTTCGTCGCCTGGCCCGGCCATCCCGGCTGCGGCTCCGGTTGGCCTTGCTGGTCCAGCCACGACGCCCACCTGTACACGGGTGTCGTCAAAGCTACTTTGGGTGGGTACGGGTGCCCCGCACTCGATACATACAGTGTCTTGGTCACCGAGCGGAGCTGCACACTTTGGACAGGTTCTGCGAGCCATCTACGGTAAGCCTCCTGGATATTATGAGGAGCGTCAAATGCCCAGACTGGTCTATGCAACTTTGTTTGTATGGTCTATAATAATACCTCTCGCGAGGCTCTTGCTCAATAGGCGGCCTGCGGTGTATATTACAGTGCGCCTTTCTCCAGCACGCAGGCCATACCTCTTTATTTTGTGTGGGGAAGAAGGACTTTCCCAATGATCCGCGGAAATAGCTCGCTGCGTTTTGTCCCGTTATTGGAGGCACCCTGTACGTGGAAGAGATTTCTGTAGAATACAGCACAGAGCGACACAATGCAGTGAGGAGCCAGCGCCTCACCGGATTGACCGTGCCTGCTTTTTTCGTGTCACTTGCATTTCTCGTCATTGGAATGGCGTGGGTATATATATCAGGCATGGTCGGACACGGAGCCCAGGTCGGCGAAAGTGTGCCGGTCATCCCTGCTATGGGTGCTATTATTGTCCTGACGCTCCTGGCCCCAGTTCTGCGTAGAATCTGGCGAAAAATGGACCTGAGCCAGGCAGATGTGATGATGGTCTACATCTTCATCTGTATCGCGATAACATGCGCCTCGGTAGGTGTGGTTCGCCTCCTGCTCCCCTCGCTCACGGTTACGCAGTATTTTGCCACACCGGACAATGATTTTCAACTGCTTGACACGTATGTGCCGGCATGGCTGTCCCCAAAAGATCCGGCTACGGTTCGAGATATGTTCGAGGGCGCAGACGGTGAGGTCATCCCCTGGAAACACTGGACCGTGCCGCTGGCTTCCTGGTCGTTTTTCCTCCTTGCGACGTTTGTGTCTATGTTGGGGACGATGACGCTTTTCAGGCGTCGGTGGGCGGAAAAAGAGCATCTGACATTCCCTATTGTTGAATTGGTCATGAGTATTTCAGACCAATCGGGCAATGGTATTGTGACTGCTTTTTTCAAAAATCCCATCATGTGGGCTGGCTTTCTGCTCGCAGCTGCATACAATGTGCTAAACATTATCAATGCGTGGAATCCAGCAGTTCCCGCACTTGGACGCGCCTACGATCTCGGAGGCATGTTCACTGAGCGGCCATGGTCAGCGATTGCCCCACTATCAATAGCCTGGCGACCAGAGAATTTCGGCTTGGGGTACCTGGTATCAACAGAGATCACCCTGTCTGTCTGGGTCTTCTACCTGCTGTTGAGATTCTCGAATGTATTGGCTGTGACGGGTGGATATGACATTCCCGGCTTCCCATTTGATCAGGAACAGTCTGCCGGAGCCTACCTTGCGTTGGGCATATTTCTCGTATGGGTCGCCCGCGAAGAGCTCGCCCAAATTGCACGAATGGCTTTCGGGTCTGCGCGCGATATGGTGCTCGGTGACCACGAGGAGCCAATGTCGTATCGATGGGCCATCATTTCGTCTGTCGGCGGCTTTGTGGCGATGATTATGTTCGCCCAGCGCGCCGGGATGCTCGCTTGGACGGCATTTCTGTACTTTGGCCTCATTCTTCTGTTCGCTCTGGTTTATGCACGTGCCCGGGCTGAGGCCGGGGCAGCAATGGTATGGCTCTTCCCGTTCTATCAGCACAAGCGAATGATGATTTACGCACTTGGTTCAGCGCCATTCGCACCACACGGGAGTGTGCAGAATCTTACGGTGCTGTCCCTGTTCATGTTCATGACGCGAGGCTACTATCAGTCGATGATGGCCTACCAGCTTGAGGCTTCAAAGATTGCAAGCAATCTGAAAATTAACCAGCGGACAGTCAGCAAATGGATGATTGCGGCCGTCGTTCTCGGACTGGCCGGAGCTTATTATATTCACATGAAAGGGTATTACGCCCACGGGGCGAATATTCTGGAAGGTGGCACGACGGAGGGCGGTTATCGTACTCGCCTGGCCAAGACAGATTTTGAGACGACCGCCGGCTATCTGACTGCTCATGTCAAACCAGATACTACCCGTGCAACTGCGGGTGCCGTCGGTTTTCTGGTTGCGATGTCCCTTATAGTGTTGCGTTCGCTTTTCCTGCGTTTCCCACTGCATCCACTGGGCTATGCAATGGTGACTTCATATGGTGGGCCCATATGGGGGCCGTTCTTCGTAGTCTGGATAGTCAAGACGGTGGTAATGCGCGTGGGTGGTATGAAGCTGTACCGACAGATGATTCCATTTTTTATTGGAATTGTACTGGGGCACTTCTTCACCGCCGGTGTCGTCTGGAGCCTGCTCAGTCAGGTGAATGACATGGCTCAACGTTATAGCGTGCACTTTGGTTAGGGGGAGGCCTGACCGGGTGTCGTGTCGAACTTAGTGGCGGATAGGCGCCGTCACGCATATAATATCCGTAGGCCGAGCCAGGAGCGCTCTAGCGTTTCGGCTCATCGTATGTGTCTGGATTTTTCTGAGTTCTGAGTATTGCATCCGGAAGTAGTGCATGTTTCGCAGTCAGAGGAGAGATAACACATGGTAATCGGTGCGCACAAAAGATATCGAGGCACCAACGGGCAGATTGGTATGATGCTTGCCTTGGTTGCTATCGGTAGTCTTATTTGCTCTGCAGCATTTGCTGCCACCAACTATGAAGAGATCGCCGGTGGCATTGATATGCAGAGGGTCCTGGGCGACCTCCGGACCATGGAAGGGTTCGGGAGCCGTGTCTCGGGATATGAAGGGAACACCAAGGCCGCAGATCTCATTCTCGAGGAGTTCAAACGCCTCGGGCTCGAGACCATGGTCCAGGAATTTGATGTGCCGATTCCGGTCGACCCAGGCAGTTACCTGGACGTCGAAGGCAAGCGTTATCATCTTGACGGATTATGGCCAAACCTCGTTCGGACTTCGCAGGTTGATCGCGATGGTCTCACGGGTCCGGTCATTTACGTTGGGGCAGGAAATCTGTCGGATTTCAATGGCAAGGATGTACGAAACGCCATCGTACTAATGGACTTTAACACCCAGCAGAACTGGCTGAATGCACCGCTGTTGGGTGCTGCTGCCGGGGTGTTCATCGAGCCACTTGACACCACCCGTGGCGAAGCAGAGATGAAGCTGCTGCGAGTACCGATTGACGTTCCGCGTTTCTGGGTGGGCGGTGACGAAGCTGCTGAGATACTCGCCAAGGTTACACGCGGCGAGATCGCGGGCACAATTGGCTATGACGAGCCGATGCAGTGGGAAAGCCGCACCAACCGCAACATTATCGGCATCCTCAAAGGCAAAGGCTCCAACGGAAACAAAGCCGTCGTACTGGAAGCATACTATGATTCAACATCAGTTGTGCCCGCAAAAGCCCCTGGTGCATCTAACGCTTGCAGCATTGCAAGTCTGCTTGAGATGGCCCGCGTACTTTCTAAGGCACAACCCGATCGTTCTGTGATCTTTCTGGCGTGCAGCGGTCATTTCGAAGGGCTTGCAGGATCTCGTGAGTTTGTGAGCCTATGGGGTCGTGAGCCGCGGAAAGCGAAACAGCGCGAAGACCGGCTCAAAGAGCTCAACAAGGATCTTGCTGCGCTGCAGGCAGACCTTGAGGATACGACTGAAAAGCTTGCTGCCGTAAAAGAACGTCTTGCCACTGCATCCGAACGCGACCTGCAGCTCAAGCCGGCAATGGTTCTCGTCGGGCAGCTCGAGCTGAGCCCGAAAGTGGCCGAAGAGCGCGTAGAGCGCATTAAAGGTGACATTGCCCGAAAGCAGAATGACATCAGTCTCTGGCAGCGCCTGAATCGCTTTGATGAGATCCAGATGTTCATGGGGATCGACCTGAGCACGCATAATGAGACACTCGGCGCTTTTCAGGTGGGCTGGTACTATTCGCAGGCGCATCTGCTGCGTTTCTATTCTCCGGTTGGAAAGCAACTGACCAAATATGCGGAATCAGCCGCATCAGCTCTTGGATACGACGTCAATAACGTATTTGTTGATGGCATTAATCCAGTAAAAGGGCGCGAATGGCACACATTCTTCCCCGGCAAAATCGCTTTTGACCACGAAATGATCATTCGAGGTGGCCGTCCAGGTTTCGTATTCACGACAGTCAATGACGCACGCACTCTCGTGGACACACCTCTCGATACAGTGGACAAGCTGAACGTCAAGAATCTTCAGACACAGCTCCGCATGCTTGCATGTCTGGTCAACGACTTTGTAAATGAACCGGAGCTTGAGGAAGTGGCTCTGAAACGCGTTCAGGCGCTTAAAAAGATGGATGATTTAACGGATGCGAAGGGCCTTGTACTCGAATTCCGGCGTCGCGAAAGTTTCGTCCCAAATACGCCAGTGCCAGATGCCTTGATTGTCGTTCAGGGTACGTCCCGGATGATGATGGGTGTGCACACCGAAGCGATGGCCATGGCAAATGAAACGAGTGAATTTGAGCTTCGGGGCGAGATGGAGAATCGTGCTGCCAAGCTTGAGGCATACGGCTTTTCGCCGCGGAACGGTGATATTGTCTACGCTCCTGACCAGGGACCAGACGGTGATGCCAAATATCCGCGCGAGGTCTATGGGCGTGCTGGCTTGAAGCGTCCTATTGTCGTATTCCGTTGTTCGAGCACAGACGTCTATGACTTGGTTGACGAACGCTATTTCCAGACACTTCAGAAAATGTTCGTCTATGACGCCAAGAATAACAGCACTCCAATCTCATTCGGATTCTCACTGCCGACGGCGGCGTCGGCAGGTGCCGAATTCCCATCCTATGTCGAGCCATGTGGAACAGTTTATTCTGTGTCCAACATCGATTTGGAAGTCACAATGGGTATGGGGTTGCTTGGTGTGCGTATGATCCTGATCAATTCGACCGATGACGACCCGGAAGGTGCTGGATTCCGCGCTGCAAACACGCCTTCAGTGCCGTTGACATCGCTGCAGTGTGCACGTGATATGTGGAAGATTGACGAGTATCGTATGTCACGTCTTGCGGCGCGGGGCATCACAAATGCACGATTGGATAGCTTACACAAGCTCGCCGGCGAATCGCTCGCGTTGGCTGAGCAATATATACGCGAACGCAGCTACGACAAGGGCATATCTGCCGCACGACACGCTTGGGGCTATGAGTCCCGCGCGTATCCGGATGTGCAGAAAACTTCGCTCGACGTCGTCAAGGGTGTTCTGTTTTATCTGGCCTTGCTGTTACCATTCGCTTATTTCGGTGAACGTTTGCTGCTGGGAGCACGTACCGTTATCGGGACAATCATCGGTACTGTAGGTGTGTTCATCGTGGTTTTCCTTGCGCTGGCCGCCGTGCACCCGGCGTTTAAACTTACCGCAAATCCACCGATCATCCTGCTGGCATTCATTATTATGGCGCTGGCGGTAATGGTCATCGCGATTGTGACGATGAAATTCAACGAGCAGTTGAAGGCCATGAAGCAGTCACGTGGTGGTGTCCATGAAGCTGACGTAGGCCGTCTGTCCGCTGCAACTGCAGCATTCAATCTTGGTCTGGCCAATATGCGGCGCCGCAAAACACGCACGGCTTTGACAGCCACAACGCTTGTTCTGTTGACCTTCACGGTAATCAGTTTCACGTCAGTCGTCGCTGGATTGCGCGTGAACGAGATCAAATTGCCGTTTGCGCCTGCGTATCAGGGTGTTATGCTCCGAGATCGGTCGTGGCTCTCGCTTGAGGCACCCACTGCTGACATCATCAGCAATGAGTTCGATAAGAACGCTATCGTATCGCCTCGTGCCTGGTATACATCGGCCCAGATCGACAAAGAGCTGATGGTTGATGTCATAAATGGCGCTGACGATTCCAAAAAATACACGATCAGCTGCATCCTGGGGTTGTCTCCGCAGGAAGAGAAAGTGCTCAACGTAGATGATATGCTTGTTGCCGGGCGCTGGATCACCCCAGAGGACAAAGACGCCTGTCTCATACCAACAAGCGTGGCTGACGCTCTTGGGGTAACTGGCGAAGACTGCGGTAGCGCCGAGATCGTCATGTTCGGTAGTCGCTACCGAATCATAGGAATCGTTCGCGAAGATAACATGCGGAAGGTTCGTGACCTTGATGGTGAAGCGCTTATGCCAGTCAACTATGCCCTGTTGCGGCCGGAAATCCTGAAAGAGCTTCAGAGACAGGCTGAGCAGCGTTCCCAGCTTGGTGCGAGCAATGCTGGGTCACTATTGCAGGAGTACAAGCACTTCGGGCCTGAAAAGCTCATCATCCTGCCATATAACCGGGTGCTTGAGCTCGGTGGCACTCTCCGCTCAATTGCCGTGAAATTTGACAATAGCGACATTGTGCTTGAGAATGTGCAGGCCATGATGAAGCGGTTTGCACTGTCCTTGTATACTGGAGTTCATGACGCAACATACCTGTTCAGTTCAGTTGGTGTTACGTCACTGAGCGGGTTGGAGAGTATTGTAATCCCCATTTTGATTGCAGCTCTGATCGTTCTCAACACGATGCTTGGTGCTGTGCACGAACGCACCCGAGAAATTGGCATCTATTCTGCACTCGGGCTGGCGCCGACGCACGTTTCAATGCTGTTCCTGGCAGAGGCGTCTGTGTTCGCCATTCTGGGCGCGATTATGGGGTACTTAATTGGCCAGGTGCTGACCAAGATTTTGCAGGCGACCGGCAGCACCCATGGCCTTGAGCTGAACTACTCTTCGACTGCGGCAGTAGCAGTTACGATCATATCAATGGCGACAGTTATTCTGTCGACCATTGCACCGAGTAAGAAAGCTGCGCAAATCGCTTCGCCTGGGATGGACCGTAAGTGGTCTTTGCCGGAGCCCGTGGACGATCGGATGACAATTATGCTTCCGTTCACTGTTACGGGGCGCGATGCATTTGGTGTAGCAGCATTCCTGAAAGAGTTCTTTGACGAATATGTAGGGTATGCTGGTGGCGACTTCCTGGCTGAGAATGTTCGGCTGGAACCTGCAGAATTTGAGAATGGTCAAGGCATGGCTATTCGTCTGAGAATGTGGCTTGCACCATATGACTTGGGCGTCAGCCAGGACTTCTCTCTGAACTGTGTGCCGAGCGAAGATTCCGATATCTTCGAAATCAAGCTTGAGTTGTCCCGATTGGCCGGCGATATCAATTCGTGGAAGAAGACAAACACGCTCTTCCTGGCCACAATCCGCAAGCAGTTCCTGATCTGGCGAACGGTGCCGCAGGGTGAAAAGGTCGCTTATGCCGAGCGCGCTGACCAGATACTGGCCGGCACGTGGGTAGAAGATGACAACTTGCTGTAAATCCTGAGATCAGTGAATGTACAAAGCCCCCGACCACTTTCCGGTCGGGGGCTTTTCTTTGTCGGTTTACCAGCGGCGAACGTAAAGAATAAATCCAGAACAATGAGCTGAATTACAGGGTGGCGTGACGTTGGCCAATAGATACAAGTATAAGCTTACTGCTTGATGAATTGGATGACGGAAACGCCCGGGCCCTGAAATGACACGGTCTGAGTGGTGGTGAGTGCAAGATTACGGTGCTGAATGTCCTTAGCTGCGGCAGGGTCAAGTTTGCGTTCACGGACAGTTTGAAATTCGCCGGCACCAATTGCCTTGAAAGTAATGGCATTGGGCCAGGGCGTGTGGTTCACGATGAATACGTTGTCAGCGGAGGGCGTGCGGAAAGCGGTGATCAATACATCTGGCGCAATCGAGATTGAGGTCGTGCATGTCGCGCCCCGGGGCGCATACTTGGCGATGAGCCACGCGGCCCAGTATGCGGAACGCGGGTGTCCAGTCGTATCGACAAGCCCCGCTGCGCTGTCCGTCAACTCGTCCCATAGCATTTTGTCAATGTAGCGGCTGCCTGCAAGCGCAGATGAGGCCAAAAAAACGGCTTCGGCGGACTCTTGCTGGAGTGCTGCGGATGAGTTTTTGGAGGTCTGTCTACGTACTCCCCAGTCGGTGATGAATGCTTCCGTGCCCGGGATGCGCGTCTGCAGCCACGACGCCAACTGGCTATACGTCCACTCTGTGTCCGAAGCGCTGGCACCGCTTTGAGCGTGTCGAAAGACGCTCTGATCCCCGGGCCAGATAGTATTATCGATCGTGAGTTGAGTGGAGAGGAAGTGTAGTGAATTAACATTGTTGGTGAACTCGCGGATGGGCCATTGGAGGGAGCGGGTGAAACCGGGGCCACCTATGCGCGCGGTGGAATCCGCCACCCGGAGTTTGGCTTCGATATGATTATAGGCAGCCACGAGGTCACTGACGTCAGTGCTGTTTGGCGCGGAGTATTGTTCGAAAAGCTCGTAGTATGGACGTATGTCCGTGCCGCGCCGAAGTTCCACAAGAGTGATGCATGTATTCTCGAATGCGGTGTAGAGCTCGCGTGTATCGCGACCTGATGCTGCTGGTGACGGCATATTGAGGCATATCAGGGGCTTGACCCCCGCGGAAATGAGCCAGTTAACATCGGCGTTCAGCCGCGTAATGTCAAATGACCCCGTTCGTGCAACATAGTAGTCTGCGAGGCGAACGCGACCAACACATGGGGTAAGATCTTTAGTGAGTTTTTTCAAGGCGGTACGCTGCAGGGGAGCTGTCAGCGTATCAAATGCCTGCGGTGTGAAGTTAAAGCCGATTTGGGTGAGGCTGCGGCCTATGTTCTGGCGAAAGTCGACGGTCAATGGCTGGGATGGTGGACGTGTGACGTTGGGCGGGAATGACCGTGGGGAGGCCTGGAGTGAATCAATGAGAATGCGTCCGCGGCGCCAGGCTCCACTTTTTGCAAACTGCAGCATGTAGAGGTGTGGGGTTATGTCTTTGGTAAAGTTGATGCCGTCAGCGGTCTCAAAGCCCCACACCTGCAGAGTCATTCTTTGCCAATCGGTCCCAGTTGGCTGGATCTGCATGAAGTAGCTGCGATCCTCCGGCGCAGTGCCGCCAGCGCCGGGTACCGAGGCGCGAAGAACCATCCAGACCTGTGAGCCTGCAATTGGTGCCTTAACCCATAATGATATTTCACCGATCTTCTGGGTCTCCCAGGCATTGCCATCAATCGGCAGCGAGATAGTTGCCCACGCTTCTTTCGCAGGCTGAAAATCAAGCATGGCACTTTGAGCGCCGCCGGTTGGGGGCGTGTCGCCAGATGGGTAAATGCCGCAGAGGGTTGCCAACCTCCCGGTGCCGGCAACTGCAGAGTCATTCGTCTGCCAGGCCCCTATGCCAGCTTCAAACCCATCCAGCAATATTGACATCGGGGGGGCGGCAAGTGCTGCATGTGTGAATATCAGCAAGCAAATCGACAGCGTGCAGAATAGCCTGAGCATCTGCGACACAATGGTCACCCCTCGGTGCGTGTGATCAATTCGGCTGCGGTTGGCTCTGCTTGCATATCATTCCTGCCATGAGGCCTGCGCCGAAGCCGTTGTCGATGTTGACCACAGCAATGCCTCCGGCACAGCTGTTCAACATGCCAAGCAGGGCAGCCACACCGCCAAAACTTGCCCCATAGCCAACGCTGGTCGGGACCGCGATTACTGGTGTTGAAACCAGCCCTGCCACAACGCTTGGCAGGGCACCCTCCATGCCTGCCACCACGACAAGTGCCGCTGATCGCTCGAGCACGTCGCGATAGTGCAGCAGACGATGCAGACCAGCAACCCCTACGTCGAAGACTTCCACGACCGGACATCCGCCAGCCCGGGCAATGAGAGTTGCCTGCCTCGCCACTGGGATGTCAGATGTACCAGCGGTGACGACAGCCATCTGGGGAATATCCGGAGATGGCTCAGGCAGAGTGCCTATCACTGCGGTTGAGGCAGCATCATCGAAGTTGAGAGCGTCGAAGTTTTGCTCCAGCACCTCGCGCATGCAGGCATCGCAACGGGTTGCAATGGCCAGGCCGGAGTGTTCGTGCATCTGCTTGGCGATCGCAACTACCTGATCGGGCGTCTTGCCGGCGGCGTAGATGACCTCTGGAAAACCCCGGCGAATGTGTCGATGATGGTCGATTTTCGCAAATCCAAGATCCTCAAATGGCATGGAACGCAAGCTCTCAAGCGTTTGGTCAATGCTGGAAGTGCCTTCTGAAAATTGGACGAGCAGATGGCGAATTTGTTCCTCATTCATACTATCGCGTCCTCGTGTTGCAATGTGCTGGCACAAAAACACACCGGGCTGGCTGCAAGCAGATGCGCCAGCCCGGAGATATATTTCACCGTGCTCTGTACGGTAGGGCAGAAGCCATTGTGGGCAGTTATGTGCCTCTGGTCTACTGAGTGGCCTCGCTTTGGCGAGCTCTGCGCAGGATTACCGTCACCTGAGAATCACCGCAGAAGAATGATGGCTGCCAGCCCTCTTCAATGTCCTTGGCGAGTTGCTGGTTCAATTGCGCCATACGAGTGCCGCCTTGATGCAGAACGCTGTATTCGATTTCCGCGCCCTTACCAGGACGGCGCATCAGAACGCTGATGTTCTCATCGCCGGTCACGCTGATTGCTTCCCAACCCTCTGCCGCTTCTTCGTTCAGTTGGTGAGTAAGGTGCGTGATGCGCGAGCCGAGCTGGTGTATAACCTGATACTCGAATTTGGCCATTCCCCTGCTCCTCCGTTTCTCTCTTATCTGGCGGGTTTCAGCGGCCCATGATTGCGTCCATGGCCTTGCTTGTTGCCTCAAGCAGATACTCTGGGTGGTACTTGTATGGCGGCATCATTTCAGCTGTGAATGAGCCGTCATAGCCTATCGAGTTGAGAGCATCCATGACTTCGGCCCATGCAACGTCGCCTTCGAGCAGGTCGACAAAGCCGTCGAGGTTGCCTACCGCGGTGCGGAAATCCTTGATGTGAATCGCAGCGATGCGATCCCCAAGGATGCGGATCCACTGTTCGGGGAAGCCGAAGAGAAGCACATTGCCCACATCGAAATAGGCGCGTACATATTCATTGTCGATGTCATCAATGAAGCGCGCGAACTCCAGCGGGCTGGTGAGGAATTTGTTCCAGACATTTTCAACGCCGATTTTGACGCCGTAGTCGGCGGCGATGGGGCCGAGGTCCTTGTAGAGCTCAACACCGGTGTTGTACGCCACGTCATAGTGCAGGTCCGGGCCCACGGTGCAGGGCACCGTCAATATGGTGGATGCGCCGAGCCCTTTGGCGAGACGAAGCAGGTGGTGGGTGATCTCTACGGCTTTCTCCGGCCTCTGGCCGCCGGCGCCGATCAGGGGAGTTTCCCAGTACAGCAATGTTGCACAACTGGGCACTTTCATACCCAATTCATCCGCGTAAGCCTTAATCTGAGCGATTTTTGCGTCTGAGGTGTCCATCGTCAGATCGCCTTCGGCCTCAAGTGTGAGTTCAACGGCTTCGTACCCCAGGTCTTTGGCTTTCTTCAGTGCGTCACGAACGGCTGTGCCTGCCGGAAACGACCAGTAGCTGATTGATTTGATCATCTCACGACCTCCTTTTGTTTCATATTCAATGTCGCGCCAATGAAGTCCTTCTGTGGACACCATTTGCGCGTTTTTACCTGATGTGAACGTGTTGCTTACCGCTTTGTGAGGAGCAGACGTTCAATCTACTCCGGGCCAGCCGATACGAGTAGTGTGCATTACAAAAGTCTATATCTGAGGTGGGAACCCATGCAGCAGAGTCAATTGGCATTAAGTACGGCGGAAACGCCCGATGTGAAGACGCTGGATCTCATGGATCAACTGGAGCAGGCAAATGAGCTGCTGGATATTCTTGCCACATCAGCAGCCTGGGCATCAGCACCTGGCGCCTTTGCATGGCTGATGCTTCCGGTAATCGATGGGGAAAGCGAAGTCTACGTTGCGTCGACGCACAAATTGCCGAAAGAGAACATTCGCGCTCTGATGGAGGATTTCCTGTATTCAGTTGGTGGAACTGCAAGTGCATATGGCGCCAGCCTGCCAGACCCGGATATAATCGGCATCCATGAGCGCGTGATTGACGAGCAGGCAGAATGGGAGTTGGCGGTAAGAACATTTACTCATGACGTCGGACTCGTGACCCGCGGCAAACTTCGGGCTGTAGTGCGTGTGTGTGCTGCGGGAGATAACAGCCCCGCAGTTGTACCGGTTGCGGAAAGGGTCGCCCGCATCATGGCGCCATACGTCGATGCGGCATTGCTTTCACGGTCGGTGGAAACACGCGCAATTATCCAGCAGCCAGAGCCGGTCCTGTCGTGCAAAGAATTCGCCAATGCCCTCAACGAGCACGTGTCGAGACTGCGTCAACGGCCGGCTGAATTTGGCCTCCTGCGATTGAGAATGCGGCCCCGGGATAAAGTGGCAGATACCGGCGACATAGAGCACGCGATGATGTTGGCGAAGGCACTTGTGGAGAATTCCGTGCGTCGTGGCGATGTCGTGGGCATGATCAGGAACATGGACATAGGCGTGATGATGCTGGAGACCGGGCCGCGCAAGGCTCTGATCGCCGCCATGCGCATCGCCGATGAGATGGCGCAGACGCCACCGATTGCCAATGTACTTGACGCTTTTATCGGTGTCAGTGGCTGGTCGATCAGTGGCTCTGATGCCGAAGGCCTGCTGTTTGAGACCGACCTTGCTGTATCCCAGGCCCAGTGCAGCACGCACGGGAACGTACAGCTTCACCCATAGCCCGCTGAGAATGCGCGTCCCGAACCCCCTCCGTGGTCGCGAACTCAGGTGCGTGGGCCAGCGATCTGCTGGCCCACGCCACATTTTCAGCATGAAGCAGACGCAGAACGAACGGAGGCGCCTGCCGCGCCCCCGCCCTCATGTGCGTATGTTTTGGCCAGCTCTACAGCGGGTTGTGGTAAATGTCATCGACCAGTTTCATAGTCTTGACTGCGTCACGCAATGATGTCTCCGGCTCCAGGCCCTTCTGCAGACAATCCACAAAATGCTGACTTTGGGCCGCGAAACCGTAAAATACGCGATTATCGGTGCTGCCGGCAACCTCCTGCGGAGTGAAGACTTCGCTGCGCCGCTCGCCAGCGCGATTGATGGAGATCCATTCATCGCCGTCTACGAACGCTGAGATGCCCTCGGCGTGCATTTCAAACCGGTGCTCGCGACCACCGGTCTCCCAGTTGGCCATCAGTACGCCTACAGCACCGCTCTCAAATTCGACGAGTGAGGTGAAGCGGGTATCGAATTTCTTCCCCAGGGCGCTGACTGAGCCGACTACCTTCTTCACATCGCCACCCATGAAGCGCAGCGAATCGACTGCGTGGACGGCGTCACAAGTGAGGATGTCGATCGCGCCATTATAATAAGCGCCGCCATTGCCGTGGTATTTATAGAATGTCGCCACGCACTGGTTCAGTGGGCCGACTTCGCGCACCATGTCCCGGCATTTGCGGAATGCCGGAATATAGTGGCGATTAAAGCCGACCATTGAAAGACAGCCATTTTCCTCGGCACAGTTGGCCATCTGGCGGGTCTGCTCAATTGTCAGGCCCGGCGGCTTCTCAATGAAAACATGCAGTTTCTGCTGGAAGCTGTGAATGACCAGATCAAACAGGTGATGCGGGGGCATCAGAATATAGACGCCATCTGGTGCGGTTTCCTCGAGCATCTTTTTGTAGTCTGTATACCGATTCTCAATTTCGAATTTGTCCGCTGTGGCATTCAGTTTGTCTTCGACGATGTCGCACAAACCGACAAGTTCGACGTTGTCCATCTCATACAATGATGGGTAGTGGACTCGATTGGCCATGCCACCAGCGCCGATCAGCGCCAGGCGCACCTTATCGCCAGCCATACTGCTCACCTCTCTGATTTATCACAATGCGAAAGCGCATCTGATTCCATGCGTGACTGCGTATAGTTCGCGTCAGATACTCATCCACCTCCGTCATTCTGGAATCCAATATTGTCAACCAAATATGGAATGCAAAGAGGAAAAACTGGGGCACGTTGCGAAGAGACCTGCGCATCCCAAATACCAAAGAGGTGAGCAATATGCCCGCACGCTTTGTCGAAGATTTGAGTTCACCGGCACTTGAGAGATTTCTCAAAACGTGTGATACCGCCGTAGTGCCGATCGGATCCATTGAGACGCACGGGCCACACTTGTCTCTATGCGCCGATCCTTTGGCAGCCGGAGCCATATTGCGAAAAGCCGCGCCGATGATCGACGCGGACATTCTCATCCTGCCAATGATCCACTACGCCATCGTGTGCCAACACGGTTTCGACCGTGCGCCGGCATATCCCGGCAATTATGGCGTCCGAGAAGAGACGCTTACTCGATACCTTGTGGACATCGCCCGCTGTCTGGATCGCGATGGTATCCGCAAACTTGTTTTCTACAATGGACATGGGGGCAATTCGGCCATGCTGAATGTCGCCCGTGTCGATATTGAAAAAGAGCTGCCGGACCTGTACTGTTTCAGCTATTTCGTAACGACGGGCATGGACATAGCCGGGCTTTTCCCTGGCGAAAAAGTCGGTCATGGTTGCGCATTTGAGACTTCTCTCAATCTCGAGCTCTGCCCTGACCACACGTGGCTGGAGACCAATCCACCTGCAGCTATCGGCAACGCCATTCCTCTTGAGCATGCTCAGAACCTGAGCTACTTTCCAGACTGGGTTTTCACCACCGCTGGTTATGGCTACTGTGGGGACCCGAAACACGCTGCAAAAGAGAAGGGCGCAGAACTGTTGCGTGGCGCTATCGAACAACTTGTGCCGACTTTTGAGGAGCTGGCGGGGCTGGACGTCTCTCAGCTCAAGCAGCGCGAAAAGCCAAATCAGCACTTCAATTGATGCCGACCGCAGACGCGACGGGGCATGCTTGCGTATCGTGCTTGACGTGTGCTCAGCGGTCTGCTAACCTACCTCTGACAATTGAATGAGGCACTGACATGCAGTGTATTGAGGTGCGGCCGCTTCATGTGGTCGTACTCCGTGGGAAGCCGGTGCGAAACCGGCGCTGCCCCGCAACTGTAACCGGTACGAAAGTCACAGATGCCACTGGACGTATTGTCTGGGAAGGCGTGGCGAGTAGGATAAGCCGGGAGCCAGGATACCGCGGCTGCATGTGACAGGTTACTTCCTCCCGAGGGCGGAGGATGCGCCGAACGTGTCTCTATGTGTATAAATGTATCTGCAGGCTGCCCTCTTTGGGTGGCCTGCTTTTTTTGAGTGCGGAGTAAACTATGGATAAGCTTCTTGTGCTGCTCGATCAGGGCGGCTTTACAATGTACATCCTCGCGATCTGTTCTGTGCTGACGGTGGCACTGCTGCTTGAACGCGTCTATGTCTACTACTTGGCCAGTCAGATGCTCAACAGCGCACAGAATGGGGGACAGGTTGCACCGTGGTTCACCCGCATGGTGCAGCTCGAATATGCCTCTCCG
>CAYSRY010000014.1:0-24156 GCA_964433395.1 uncultured Armatimonadia bacterium
TTTCGCATTGCCACAAGTGCGAACGTGCGCATCACGCAATCAATCCATCGTTTACTTCACGCCTCCATGCCGCCGCAGAACCTCCGCGGTCTCGTCCCGGCTTTCCTGCATCGCCATGCCCAGTGGCGTATTGCCGGATTCGTCTTCCTTGTTCATACCCAATTTAGTGAATATCTCGACGATTGCGGGATCCCCCGACTTTGTCGCCACGGCCAGCGGGGTTTCGCCCTTATTGTCCTTCGCGTTCACATCCGCGCCATGCGCAATCAGCAGCTTTGCTGCCTTCGGGCCACCGTAGATGCCCGTGCAATGCAGTGGTGTGCGACCTTGATTGTCTTTTGCGTGAATGTCGACGCCATGCGCAAGCAGTAGCTTTGCAGCTGCCGGACTATCCATTGTCGCCGCAGCATGCAAGGGCGTTTGGCCCCGGCAATCCTTGGCGGTCACATCTGCGCCCCATTCGATGAGCAGTTTCGCTGCATTGCCGCTGCGGGGGCCAACGCCAAAGTGTAGCGGTGTGTTACCATCTTTGTCTTTCGCGTTCACATCAGCGCCGTGCTCAAGCAGCAGCTTCATGGCCTCTGTCATGCCCGTCGTCCCCGCAATATGCAGTGGTGTTCCGCCACTGCGAGCCTTCGCGTTCACATCCGCGCCATGCGCAATAAGCAGCTCCGCAACCTTTGTATTGCCAAATGCCGCCGCATAATACAGCGGTGTGAAGCCAGTTTCGCCCATCGCGTTCACATCCGCGCCATGCTTCAGCAGTACCGTCGCCATTTCTGGCCATTCGTGTCTGGCGACTAAGTGCAGAGGCGTGTAGCCCCAGCGATCTCTGGCATTCACATCCGCCCCGACCATCAGCAGCAGCCGTGCGGTTTTGATGTCACCTTCCTTAGCCACTCTAAACAGCATTGTCTGGCCATCGTTGTCTTTCTCACTTATCTTCACTCTGACCATATAAATCCCCACACCCACCAGCGCAGCGATCACTGAAATGATGATGCCCGTCCGCCTTTTCATCATCCATCGTCTCCTCGGCATTCCTGGCCTTCACACCTGCCATATTGCGCGTTTGAAGATGCCATTCTTCTCATGCATATCGTTTCTACGAGAACACCTGCAAGCACGAAAAAAACAATGCCGCCCACAACCCATGCGATGCCCTCTTTTAGCAGCAATTCCCAATAGTGCGCCTCGACAGCGCCGCAGACACCGACGACAAACAGACCTGCTGCTGTTATCTTGCCAATAAGACTGTCAACGCGTATGGCTGCGATTGCGAGAAAGAAAGCGTCAATCAGACAGGGGAGGCTGAGATCACAGAAAATAAACAATCCAATATAGGTGTCAGACCACCGAGCTATGCCAAAGAGATGCGCGGTGAGTTCAGTGGTGAATGGAGCTGCTATGAATAGTACGATAAACCACGCCGAACCGCCCATCTGTTCATGAGGCGATGCTGTAAATGCATCTCGCACATTTTCGACGATCGCAACTGTCAACAGCGCTGCGAAGAGCAGGAGCCAGCAAATCGGGAGCGAAGCATTACATTCAACAAAGCTATACAAATATGCTATGTATCCCAAACCCGTCCATGCTGTCCATGCTATGAGCACACTCGTATTTCGCATTCGCTCGATCATCGCGACTACGTCATTCGCCAGAGATTTCGCGAGCAGAATGCCTGCAACGCTTCCGACTGCCAGCGCGATGCCTGCTGCGGGATCGCATGACTGATAGGCTGCTTTCGCCATCGCCATTGCAAAAGCAGCCGCAAACAGAAGGAACCAGAGCGTGGCACAAAGCACATCGGCTACCTCACGCCGCCGTGAGCTGCACAGAATGGTTGTATACATGACGGTCGTAATACTGATGGCCAGCAAAGCTGTTGCTTTCACTACCCAAAACCACACTGCGCTCACCTCGGAGTTGACGTTATCTCAGTACTCTGATGCATCGCCTCGACATATGCCGCACGAAATTGTCTTCTCCCTTCTAACATACCAGCTTTCCCCCCACCCCACCAATGCGACGATCGGCATACTGACGACTATCAAAATGATGATGCCCGTCCGCCTTTTCATCATCCGTCGTCTCCCCGGCATTGCTTTACCCTTAATATTTCGAGAATAGGCGATATCACAGAAAAATAGTTTCGCTACTTCGAGGCTGCCAGCGTCGGCTGCCCATTGCAGTGGTGTTTCACCGTCACTGCTGCTATTTGCATTTGCACCTGCGCTACACGTAAGTAATAACCAAACATACTTATAGTTATTCGCTGTGATTTCGGTTACTTTCACTGGCTTTTCTCACTGGGGCTATGCCAGCATTCATCAGAGAGTATGACAATCCGATCTTCGTGGTTGCTCCCCGGCTGCTCTGTCGTCAAAGACCGGGAAATGCCGATTCTGCCAGTATCGTAGAACTCGATACGAGCATGTTCCCCCGACAATACCAGCACAGTCCAGTCCTGCTCCATTTGGGGAATAATGATGTCATTGAGCTCGGGGCGGCGGCGTCTCGACGTTGCACGCGCGAGCCCTGCTATGTCGTCGACGAGCGAAAGCCCATTGGTGGTTAGACGCATTACCTCGCTATGACTTCGCGGATAGCTGCCGTTCTCGTCTTTGAAGTCTTCGAGTGCTTCAGACAGCAATCGCGCATGATACACAACGCTATGCTTGGCGAAGTCCTCAAAGTACTTCCTTTCTGGCTTAATCCACAGCTCCACAAACAGAATGCTGCCGACAACGCCAAGCACTAGCAATGTTATAACCACTCGCCTGATGCTCATGATAGTGCCCCCATCAATGCTACTCATTCCTCATCTGATGGGACTGGTATGAGTTGTCAACAAGCCGCCGCTCCAACGGCCTGTCCGGATAGTAGACTGCGGCAACGAGGCCGCCCTCAATCGCGATCCAGATGTCGTCATTCCCTTGCGGTTTGCGGGGCGAACTCGAATATTTGAGTACCCGCGAATACGACACTCCAGCGATGACGTGATTCTCCATTGTGGTATTGGGTTTACCCATCATGGCATACACTGCTTCCTCGCCGCGCCCCGGCATCAGGGCCTGCGTAAGCCACAAACGGTCCTGCAGATAATTGATTCTGGACTCGAATCTAAAGAGCAGCACAAGCAGCGAAACCAGAAAGACTAAGATGATTGAGCACACCATTACAATCCACATGTCGGCTTTCTTCATCAGCAATCCTCTGTTTCATATCCTGCACGCAAACCTGATGCTCTTCTTTTCTCCACTTACTATACTGCTATGTAAATTACCATCTGCCCATCACCATCATAACATTATGATGCGTTTTTTCAAGTTGCCATCTGTAGACAGTACTGAGTCCCGATCTTCCACTACACCTCTGAAAAAGAAATTTTCTCGTTTGCCCCAAAAAAAAGTTAACATTCTTGCGTTTTGGGTATATACTATATACAGTAGTATAAGATCGTGCTGCGCAGTACAGGATGGCTTACAGTACAGCATTGATGATTGATGTGCCGCACTGAGCCTCCGAGAGGATGGTAACACAATGAAAACTCTGCGCCTGATACTAATCATGGTTTGTGTTCTTGCTGTGGGTGTCGCGACAGCGAAGCCCCGTGATGACGCAAAGCCGGAAAAAGCCAAGGTGGAGCGCGAGGCTCCAAAGCAGGAGCGCGCTGAGACACGCGCGAAACCCGCCGAGAGCAGCCGCAGCTCTTCGCAGAAGACTTACACATACACGAAGCCAAATTCCAGCGATCGGAATAGCACCAGCAAGCCCGCTGAAAGCAATCGCAGCTCACTGCAGAAGACCTACACATACACGAGACCGAGTCCCGGCAATCGCAATAGCGACAACAAGTCGAGCACATGGAATCGTGACCGCAATACCACCGACAAGCCCGCTGAAGACAACCGCAGCTCACTGCAGAAGACCTACAAATACACTGCCCCGAGCTCCGGCGACCGCAATACCGAAAGGCACCCCGGGGACTGGAACCGGGATGGAGATCGCGACAGAAACCCAAGTGCTCCCACCATTGACAATCGTGACCGCGACAGGGCCCCCGACGTCTGGAACCGCGACCGTGATGACAATCGCGCGGACAAAAACTGGCGACCCGACAGGGACGACAGACGTGACGATCGCCACAAAAGCTATGACCGTGCGCGGGATCATGATGGATGGTGGCAACACCACCGGTACGCCGACAAGGCCTACAAGTACGATGCGCCGCGGCCTTCGGTGTTCTGGCACATTGATTGGGGACACCCATACTGTGGCACATACTACAACCGGTGGCATTACATACCGCTGATCAACGTAGTGATCCGCTCTGACAAGCAGCCGCCGCTGCTCGGATCAGCCATCGTCGCCTATGACGACACATTCCTTGGCATCATCAGCCGCGACTGGCAGGACGTTGACTCGATCAGCAATCCGTACAGTCGGTTTGGCTGCCCGGAGTCGCCTTGGAGCATCTGGAATACTGATGGACAGTGGGGTAATTACTACAGCTTCGACAGTCCGTGGAGTCCGGATGCCACGCGGCCGCCCCGGGTCTACAGCGGCGACTACTTCCTCGGCTATCTCACTGCCAACGAGGATCTGTACCCGCGGATCGATCCGTACTGGCTGACGGATTATCTGGACATCTGGGTCACAGACTGAACGAAGGCAAAACTCTCTGATCTGACGCCATTCAATGACAAGCTGACGCATATAAACGAAAGAGCTCCTCATGTGAGGAGCTCTTTCATATGCATAATCTGGACTATAGCCTGCATGCCCCCTCCTGGTAGTGATAGGTGAGACAGAGCCGCCGGTGGGGATGGTTTGCAGGCAATCACGCAGTCTGCCACACTTACTCCTTTGCCCCATGCTCCCGCAGGAGTTCAACGACTTCGGAATGCTTCTCACTCTTTGCCAAATACAACGGTGTTATGCCAAGGTTGTCGGTTGCATTTACATCCGCGCCGTATTCAATGAGGAGCTCTGCGGCCTTAAGGTAGCCAGCAAATGCTGCCTTATGCAACGGTGTTTCACCATCATTGTCAGTTGCATTTACATCGGCACCGTGTCCAATGAGTAGTTTCGCTATTTCGAGGCTGTCCGGGCATGCTGCCTGGTGTAGCGGCGTCCTGCCGTCTCTGTCAGATGCATTTACATTTGCGCCGTATGCAATGAGGAGCTTTGCGGCTGCGGTCCGACCAGCCATTATTGCCAAGTGCAGTGGTGTTTGGCAAAGGACAGTGTCGGCGGTTGTCGCGTTCATATTCGCACCATGCTCGATGAGCAACTTCGCTGCCCCGAGGCTGTCAAAGCATGCTGCCTCGTGTAGCGGCGTTTTGCCATATTTAGCGGTTGTGTTTACATCTGCACCACACGCCAGCAATACTTTCACAGCCATAGGGGAGTCATGTTCCGCCGCCATATGCAGCAGAGCATTCCGGCTGGCCATCACCCACCCCACCAATGCGATGATCAGCAAACTGGCGATTATCAGAATGATGATGCTCGTTCGGTTTTTCATCTTCAATCGTCTCCGACGAATATGGCAAGCAGGTGGCCTGCATCGGGACTTACACTTCCAGAACTACGGTTACCCGTTCATTCTCTGGCGCCCGGATATCTTCTCCGTTTAGCTTGAGAGTACGTGATACCTGTCGTTTCGATGTCGCAATCCCTGTGTTACCAAGCCAATTCGCATACCAAGCTGCGCCTCATATGAGTATTGGTTGCTCCCAATGGCGTGTGTCCACCGTAAGTCATTAGTCGCTCTATTTCAGCTCGTCTGCCAGAACTGTCTTTAGCTGCCCTTCCTTATCCCAGACAAAAAGCTTTTCATAAGCGGCTACCATAATACGCTGCCCATCTGACCATATGACTTGGGGACCGCAACCAACACGGTCAACGCCAAGGCTTTTCGCCCACAGTCTCTTGCCATCAGCCCTACTCACAGCTACGAGGTCGTAATCTTTGCTGGATCCTAATGAGGCCTGAAGGAGCAGCAGCCATTCATCAGTCGATACTACACGGTCATCAATGCAAACAGGTGCTCCTCTTTTCAGGCCTGCGTCATACCTGAAGATGACTTCTCCTGTAGCACTGTCCAAAGCCACAAGTTGACTGGATTTGTTACACTTTTCGCTGTTACTGATGACATAACAGTAACGACCATCTGTTGCGCCAGTATGGGAAACTAATGAGGGGCACGAAAGCGGCATTGACCACAGAAGCGTATGATCCTCAGAACTCATACATTGAACGCTCTCCGCATCGAAAATAAGAAAGCGGGAGCCTATTGAGCTGATGCTTCTGATGTTCTCGCCAGGGATCTTCTTCCGCCAGCCCAACGGCCACCCTTTTTCGTCGCGTAATGCCACCAGCTCTGCATCCGCTTTCATATAAGCTATGACGTAATTCCCCGAGGTAATAGGCCCCACTAACGCCGTATGGTCATACCGCTCAGATATTCCTCGCGCCTCATAGGCAACAGTGATGTCACCACTCACAATGTCGATGGCGAGTAATTGTGCGTCTCTCGAAGCCATATATAAGTGACTATGACCAAGCGCCAGTAAACGTCGCACATCTCTGGGCAGTTGCGCCCTCATGACCACCGCTCCGTCATTACTTCGCACCCTATAGACTACGTCATGCATATCATTGAAATATATATCTTTCTTATCAGAGATAATGAAATCACGCAGACCGAATCCCACCTGTTGCGCTGTCCAATCTTTGGGCAAGGTTGCGTCAGGAGAGCTCAGACGCCAGAGATTCAGGGAACGCCATGGCGGCGTATCGTAGTAAACGGAGGTAGCGACATACACTACTCCATCCTCGCCTGCAACCTCACTCCATCGCAGCGTCTCTTGCAGACCCGCCTCTCTTTCAGCTACGCATCCTCCAAGAAGACAGACTATCACCACGTGTATTGTTGCCACATGCCAGATGGATTTCATATTCTCACTAGCCTTTTACACTGTCCTTATCACAGCGCTCCGTCAATTGCGTTCAAAATAGCATCCTTCCACGCGCCATCAACTTGCTTATCTAAACAAGCCACCATGCCAGCACGCCCGCTTTTTTTGTAGGTACAGGCTTGATTACAATCGTTTTCACAGTCTATGGCGCCTGTCCCCACTACTATTCCGAGCTTTAGCTTGTCAAGAATTGCTAAGATATCACCCATTTTCGCACTGAACTCTGCGTAGCAGGTTCCACAATCTTCTCCTCCTCTTGAGCCACACGGGGTTTTAGGAGTGATGCTAAACAACACCCTTTCAGGCGTGCAGCATCCAGATAGGGAAGCACTTTAGCCACAAGTTGTAGTGATGGAGCGGTACGTTCTTTACATGTACGCCTACATATCCAAGAGAATGGCCACCATAATTTTTTGCATTCATCACACCACCAAAGCCCCATTGGATCATTACCCATCCCCGGTCGATTATCCACATATACGAACCAGCTCTCCCCATCTCTTGCCGGATCCACCGTCATAAATCTCCCGAGCGATTGTGCATAGTCTCTGAAGCCGAGGTGGTACAGGTCGGCGGTGGGCATGCGGTAATATCGCTGCTGGCCAACATAAGTATGCGGATTGACGGTGCTGCCAGTGCTGCCCAGCAACACGCCCCAGGCATCGTGCTGGTAAGTATCCGTCACCGCTTCATTGGCACCAGTCAAAGCCAGCGTGGTGCCAATATGGTTGTAGTGATAGAAGCTGCTGGTGCCGGAGCGCCGCATGGCCTCCAGCCCATCCCCCATTGTGTATTGTGCCACGGTGGTCTCGCTCTCGTCGCGTTCCATCTGCAGTTTGAGCATATCCGGGCCCTGATAGATGAACTCCCGGAAGCCGTCTGCAGTCTGCTGGCTCACCCGCTTGCTGTCAGCGTCATAGGTATAATAATTATGCCCACCTGCGGCAAAATCTATTCGTGTCAGCAGGTTCTCCGTGTCATAGGCGTAGTACGTCGTCCCCGCGGTTTCCTGCTTCGCCACCGTGTTCCCGCAGCCGTCATAGTGATAGTACGTCGTCTCCGCGCCGCTGGCCTCAGTCAGCAGCTCATTCGCCGCGTTGTAGCTGTAGTAGGTCGCCGTCCCGTCGACCACTTTCACGGTCCGGTTATGCGCAGCATCGTAGTCATACTCGGCGGCGAACTGCGGCTGGCCGCCGCTGTCAAGCTGTGTCTCCGCAGTAAGCTGGTAGATAGCGTCGTACTCGTAGTAAGTAGTATACCCATCCTCCCGCACGATGCTCTCTGGATTGCCCACCGCGTCATAGTCGTAATCCAGCGTCGCAATCGTACTCAGGTCGCTTTTCACATGCTTGATGTCGCTGACACGCTGCGCCGCGTCATAACTGTAGTAGCTGATCGCCCCATTGCCATGGACTTTGGTTTTCACCTGCCCGCCCGGCGTGTACTCGTAATACGTCACCTCACCGAAGGGGTTCTTCACCGAAGTGGTCCGGTTCAGCAGGTCGTATTCGTAATATGTCAGCCCGCTATCCGGGTCACACACACAGCTTATATTCGACGCCTGATCGTAATAGAAGACGTTGCGCTGACTCATATCTTCTCCTCCTCAGTGAGCCGATTTGTCGCATCGTATGAGAAGTACGTCGTGCCAGTCGGATCCTGAACCATGATACGATTACCGGCAGGATGCGCTGTAAGCGCTTTCCCGGCAAAGCGGTAGACCCTACCACCCTCAGTTGAAATATGAGGGTGTTTCGGGGGATGTATAAGTTTGGGCGAGTTGTTGCATAAAAAAAGCCCGCAGGGTATGGACGCCATAACGCCACACTCCTACGGGCAATTTGGATCATGTATGCTGCTGCACTACTCATTCGCCCCGTGCTTTCTCAGGAAATCTGCGACTGCCTGAAGCTCATCCTTTTCTGGCGATGGCATCGGATCACCACCGCCACTTTCTGCTTCGTATAGTGGCGTTTCGCCGTTGCTGACGACAAATATTAACCAAATGTCATGCCTCTGTCCTCACACCTCAGTTGAAATGTTGGCCTGTCTCTGGAACTATAACTGCAGCTCAACGATGATGTCATCATCTGATTGGGCCTTGGAAGCCGTCCCATCCACCCCATCGGGCCCGACGCTGTACAGTACGCTCTTCCCTTCTCGCACCGCCAGCTTCAGAGGGTCTCCTGTAAACGGATCAGGCGGAATTGCATCCAGGTAATTCGGCACAAGCTTCCCCGTTTCGTCGGGAAATCTTCCATGCTCCCGCTCATATGAGTGAGCCGCAAGCAGTATGAGAGCTAAGCGTAGTTGAGCCAAATCCTCCGTGCCGTTCTCAATCGCATTGGGCCAGCATTGCGCAATAGGCACAACGCATGCATTGAGTACTGGATCAGTCGGCGGTGCTGGCCACTCTCGTTCTTGATAGGGCTTTGTCATCTGCGCCGCCCATGCCTCAAAGTATCTGTCAGCTGTGCGCCACGTCGCTGCACGATCAATGACGCTTCCTCTGGGAAGGTCATCGGCAAGATCCTCTCGTAGCTCATCGTCAGACAATTTGAGGACCTGCTGAAGGTACTTCTTGGTAAGCACTATTTCGCCTCGCAGCAGTTCAAGCATCGATGGCCTTCTATCTAAACACATTTTGGCCACATCGCTTTGCAAATCTCCAAGCGAGTGCTGGGGAAGTTCTGGCATAAGCTGATGGAGTCGGGCGCTACCTACTGAATAGGTCAGGGAAGCGTATAATACAGCCGCGAAGTCACGCCGCGACAGCATATCTGTGCCTATAGCCATACAACCGATAGCATCTTGTGCTGCAGCAACATCTTCTCCCTGCCGTTCTTTGAGCACAGAGCGGACAAATAAGCAATACCCCGCTCGCGTCAGCCATGTGAACGATGGAGAGAGAAGCGTGTACACATTCACCGGTGCCCATCGGCAAGGCAACTCCAGAGCAACGTCCAAATTCTTATATACATCGGCATTGGTATGAATGAACTCAGTCAATTCGCTTGTCGGCCTCGCACTTATCGCCGCCATGGTCGGCTTCGCTTCAATGACTGGAGATTTCGAATATGCTCGGAATGCAGCAACATAATAAATATCCGCATTGTTCTCTGGCATAACTACTTGAGGAGGTTTCCATGTGAGCCAGTTGTTTGTGTCATCGAGAGACTGATATGCTGGCGATGGGGGCTGTTGCTTTTTACAACCGAACAAAGCACTATTTACAATTAATAAAACCGGCAGGCATAGGGCAATGGCAACTAGTCGCATTGTCACTTGATCGTACCATGGTTTTTCGCTTGCTCTTACAATATGCATGAAGTATGGATTCATTTGACGTTCCCCTCCTTGCAACAATCCATGCACTTGTACATATTACCTAAAGCTTTGCCGGGGTCTTTTATGAGGTTGTTAAACTTACACACATCAACATAGTAGTCCCATTCGCAGCAATCCTGACAGATCGCTCCTATCTCCCCTCGTCCCGTATGACACTTCCGCCCGTCAAGCACGGGCCGCTTTGCCCCAAAATACCAACAAGCGAAGAACTTACACAATTGCTGGCGAACTTGACCTGTTGCGTGCTCTGCTAGACAGTTCGCGCACTCTTCGGAACCGCTTAGGCACTTTTTGAAGCATTTATTCATAACATCAACTAGCTCTTCCGAGAATTTTGTGTTGTTTGATGCAAAATAGTCCCAACACCCTCGTACGAATTTTCTGCTTCCAGGGTCTGCCTGCCATTTTGGCCAATTTCCAGTGGCATCCTCAGCGATTGTTGGACAATTAAGCGTATACAGGTATGCCCGAAGATTGGCAATAAATGTGGTCATATAGAGCTCCCCGAAGGGAGATTGCTGGTAAAAAATTGCCTCTGCAGCCGGATCTACCGTCATAAATCTCCCGAGCCCCTGTGCATAGTCCCTGAAGCCGAGGTGGTACAGGTCTGCGGTGGGCATGCGGTAGTACCGCTGCTGGCCGACGTAGGTATGCGGATTGACGGTCGCTCCAGTGCTGCCCAGCAACACGCCCCAGGCATCGTGCTGGTAAGTATCCGTCACCGCCTCGTTGGCACCCGTCAAAGCCAGCGTGGTCCCAAGGTGGTTGTAGTGATAGAAACTGCTGGTGCCGGAGCGCCGCATGGCCTCCAACCCATCCCCCATCGTGTACTGAGCCACAGTGGTCTCGCTCTCGTCGCGTTCCATCTGCAGCTTCAGCATGTCCGGGCCCTGATAGATGAACTCCCGGAAGCCGTCACTATCCTGCTTTGTCACCCGCTTGCTGTCGGCGTCATAGGTGTAATAATTATGCCCACCTGCAGCAAAATCTACCCGTGTCAGCAGGTTCTCCGTGTCATAGGCGTAGTACGTCGTCCCCGCGGTTTCCTGCTTCGCCACCGTGTTCCCGCAGCCGTCATAGTGATAGTACGTCGTCTCCGCGCCGCTGGCCTCAGTCAGCAGCTCATTCGCCGCGTTGTAGCTGTAGTAGGTCGCCGTCCCGTCGACCACTTTCACGGTCCGGTTATGCGCAGCATCGTAGTCATACTCGGCGGCGAACTGCGGCTGGCCGCCGCTGTCAAGCTGTGTCTCAGCAGCAAGCTGGTAGATGGCGTCATACGAATAGTAGGTCGCCGAATTATCCTCGCGCGTTATCTGCGTAGGGTTGCCCACCGCGTCATAGTCGTAATCCAGCGTCGCAATCGTGCTCAGGTCGCTTTTCACATGCTTGATGTCGCTGACACGCTGCGCCGCGTCATAGCTGTAGTAGCTGATCGCCCCATTGCCATGGACTTTGGTCTTCACCCGCCCGCCCGGCGTGTACTCGTAATACGTCACCTCACCAAAGGGGTTCTTCACCGAAGTAGTCCGGTCCAGCAGGTCGTATTCGTAATATGTCAGCCCGTCATCCGGGTCACACACACAGCTTATATTCGACGCCTGATCGTAATAGAAGACGTTGCGCTGACTCATATCTTCTCCTCCTCGATAAGCCGATTTGTCGCATCGTATGAGAAGTACGTCGTGCCCGTCGGATCCTGAGCCATGATACGGTTACCGGCAGCGTCATACGCAAAATACGCCGCGCCGCTGTCGGGCTGCAGCCGCTGCGACATGCGATTGGCTGCATCATAGTTGTAATAGGTCAACCGACCATCACCGTCGATGCGCACATTGCGTTGACCTGCAACATCATAATAGTAGTAGGTACTGTCGCCAATGCCGGTAATTTCAGTCGCAAGCGCGCCTGTCGCGTCGTATGCGAAATAGACGGGGTGGCCTTCGCCATCAAGCACCATTGTGCGCTGCCCTGCGAGATCGTACTGATAGTAAACTGTCTCCCCATCAGCGTTTGTAGATGCAGCGAGCCGCCCTCCAGCGTCATACTCATAGTAGGTGGCATGACTTTCAGCATCCACGCTGGCAATGCGGTTGCTGGCGGCATCATAAGTAGTGGTGGATGTGGCCCCTAGCGGATTGATTATCTCCGTCTGGCGACCAAGCACATCGTAGTTGAAGTAGGTGGTACCTCCGCCTTTACCGATGGAAGCAGTGGCGTGACCGACAGCGTCATAGTGTGTGTAACTTACCTGCGCCAGCGGATCAATCTGAGCGGTCATCCGTCCCACTGCATCGTAAAGCATGTACGTCACACCATCACGCGGGCCAATGTGAGCTACATTTTGGCTGGCAGCGTCGAAGAGGAAGTAATTAACATTCGTATTTGCATCTTCGCTGGCATACTCGCGTCCCAGCGCATCGTAGAAATGCTCTGTTGAATTTCCTAATGGGTTAATCTCTTCGATAACGCTACTGCGAGCGTCGTATTCGATATAGGTGACATTGCCAAGCGGGTCGATGCTGGCCACTTGGCGATCCATTGCGTCGTAGATGTAGTAGGTAGTGTGCTGCAGGGGGTCAACGGAGGCAGTCAGCCGGTTGGCTGCATCATATTCGTAGTAGGTGGTTGCTCCCAGCGGCCCGGTACGAGCGATATTTCTACCGGCTACATCATACTCGTAGTAGGTAGCATGCCCAAGCGGATCGACGGTTGCTACAGTCTGGTCTGCCAAATCATATTCCACGTAAGTCACACTGCCATCTGAGTTATGCGTGGCATACAAGCGATTGACGCTATCATACCAATAGTATGTTGTTTGCCCTAGCTTGTTCGTGGAGGCTACACGATTGCCAGTCGCGTCATAGGTAAAATATTGGGTATTCCACAGAGCATCGCGTTCTGAAGTAACGTTGGAACGGAAATCATACGTGTAATAGGTTGGATGGTTGAGTTGATCAACGTTTATTGTAAGATTACCGGTGCTGCTATAAGCCATTTCAACATCGTTAGCCAATGCATCGGTAATCTTTGTCACTCGTCCGGTTGCATCGTACTCGTAATACGTGAGTCGCCCAAGCTGATCACAAACCGCTTCTTGTTGGCCTTTTGAATTGAAATAGAAATAGGTAGTATTTCCAAGCGCATCAGTCGTACTACTCATGAAATCATCGTCGACTGGCTGGAAATACGTGGGGTGACCAAGTTTGTCAATGGCAGTAACAAGGTTGCCATATCCATCGTAATTATGGTATGTGGTATATCCGAGCTTATCTGTAGCAGCTATCTGGCGCCCGGTTGCATCATACTGATAATACGATGTATAGCTAAGTGGATTGATCTGTTGGGTTAACTGGTTATGTGCGTTGTACTCATAATAGTTGGTATGTCCCAGCGGAGTAGTCATCGCTATTTTGTTGTACGAAAGATCATACTGATAATATGTTGTCGCACCAAGGGGATTTGTCACTGCAATGGGGTAGCGATTCCCATCTTGATATTGGAAGTAGCTTACAGCTCCCGTGGGGTAGCTGATGATACTAACATCAGAACCATCATAATGGTAGTACGTGGTGTTGTTGCGCTCATTTTTGGTCGCAATTGTTGATGATGAAACTGCCGTCCCCATGGGGTAGTAGCGAAGCTCATTCAGTTCTGGATCTATTACTCTACTGACCATATTTCCTGGCGCATCTGTCCAGTACTCAGCACTCCACTGCTGACCATCCGAATTAGAGAATTCGGTGATGCGACCATTTGCCTGACACGTAAGCGAAACAGTACAACCAGCTGTCGTCACCGAGCTGAGATTTTGTCCCATGCTGATCGACGTAGTACCACTGGAGGTCCATACACTGCTAGTTGGGTCCTGCACCTCCATACTGACTTGCGTCGGTGTATAATTGACACCTGTAGTAGTTATGACTGCGCGTGATGGCTTTGCTGTATTCGCTTCAATAGTAACCTTATTTGCTTCATACGTGAAAGTATGAACGGCACCAGTCGCACCAATTTCGACTTGTATTATACGGCCACTGTCGTTATAGGTGATGACATTGTCGCTGAGCGTCTCCGTCCAGCCAGACACAGTCTTCGTGAGCGAGCCACTATAACCAATTTCAGGTTCCCAAGCCCCGTCATTACTATTGGAGTGTTTGCGGTAATAGCGTTTCGCTCCTGAAGCTGTAGTCACCGTTGCGGTCCGACAGGTGACCCCGTCAACTTGACCATAGGTATGCACTGCGATTGGCGTCGGGAGAGCTGAGAATGTGGCTCCGCCGCCACGCGCATTTTGAATAACCATCAGCTCTATTCGCCGAGGATCATTGAAAGCTTGCCCATACGACATGCGATAGCTGAACATGAGGTTTCCATCGTCGCATATTTGATAGCCGGCATTTCCACTCACCGACATTGGACTGCCGACTGTCGGCACTGGGCGCGCTTGGGCTGTATCCCCTGGCACCTGGCTGCCTGGGCTAGCACCGTTGTTGCCACATCCATCAGGCCCGCACCCTGCTTGCAATGTAGGCAAAGCATTGGGGCAAGGATCTTCAAACTCATCATAACAACAGAGTATATCGCCAAAATACATTCTCTCACTATCATCGGTCAGTACCTCCCAAGCACCGTAATTCTGAGGGCACCACCAACCATAGTAATCGTCCTTGTAACCTGGCTTTAATTTAATAGTTGCAGTCGAGCCATCCATCCGTTCACATTGCGTCTGCCCATATGGCCCCCAACAATAGCTGATAACAAACTTAGCATGTGAAGGCGATTCAGGTGGTACGCTCTGCTCCTCCCATCCAAGTTCAAGCGTGACAGAATGCATGTGACCGGGTGCAAGGAAAGCACCCGCACATAGCGGCATAGAACCCTCATATGTCGCTTTCCAATACGGGTTCACTGCTATCCAGCCCATTTGTAACTACCTCCTTTTAACGATTTTGGTGAAGTGTTTCTTTCACACTCTTCTTGGAGATGCATTACTGGATACAGCCAACATCTCTTGTGTCACAATCTCTATATATACTCACATGAGACCCAAATATTGTCTTAACATTTCATTATTACTGGGTAACGAGAAGCTGTTGAAGAGCTGCTTGAAGCGCTTCCACCGCTTGGACTACACAATGGTAGCGTCCCATAGGCAGTCCCCCCATAACACCCTCAAGTTCCTCTGCTGTAATCGTTGCAGCTTCCGTGGTCATCATTCCATGAATCATGGTCATAAGAATGCTCCCGGCAGCGATGGCCGGCGCGCAACCATAGGTAAGATAGCCACATTCCGCGATGCAGCCATCCTCCACGGAGATGTGCACGACCACGTAATTTCCCTTCCCAACGGTACCAGATACCCCTACTCCATCAGGATTTGGTAGAGTGCCAACAAAGTTGGGATGCTTGAAATGTTGCATAACAATATCGCTGTACATACATTCACCTTCACTGGCATCTCATGTGCCTTAATCAACAGGCGCATGATAGAAAATTGCCGCTTTTTGCGCTTTCATCCTTATCAACGCTGCGCGCTGAAACGTCACCATGGCCGAAATGCGAAGAGCTCACTACCGAGTAACTAGGCTTTCAAGCCACAACCTGTTCATAGACGTGTTTTGTGCGTCGAGCCACCTCCTCCCAGCCATATTGCTCACAGGCTACATGGCATCCATTGTCAGCCAGCTGAGCAGCTCGTTGGGGATGATTGAGCAGGTACAGTATTGCTCGTGCCAGTGTCACGGCGTCATTGGGTGGAGCCAACAGCGCACAATCTCTATCAGCAACGATCTCTTTCAGTCCGCCAGTCTCTGAAACTATCACAGGCGTATGGCATGCCATAGCCTCCAGTGCTACCATGCCGAATGGTTCATACAGACTGGGCACCACTGTTACGTCTGCACAATGGTAGAGTGTGGCCAGTACCTTTCCACGCAAATGTCCTACAAACCGCACGTTCTGTTCCACCTGTAGCTCCTGGGCGCGTCCTTCCAGCGCCTGACGCATCTTTCCGTCTCCGGCAAAGATGAAGCGGGCATCAGGGCGTATTTTCAGCACATGTGGCACAGCCTCAAGCAGTACGTGCGGTCCTTTAATCGAAGTCAAACGCCCCACAAAAGCAATCAGGGGGGCATCCGGCGGTCCCAATACGCTTTTGAAAAGGCGAGGAGGAGTATCTGCCTCAAAGGCTATCGGATTGATGCCACAACCAACAGTCGTCAGTTTCTTATCATCAACACCGTACGCCTCGATGAGCTCATTCCGGATGAAGGCGCTGTTGCACAAAACCGCGTCGGCGTGCTCACAGATCCACCCCTCCATTTGCGCTATATACTCTTCTTCGTCGCTCAGCTGGCCCTGATTACGCCCACGCACGGTATCGTGCATCATGACCACCAGAGGCAGTTTCAGAAGATCGCGCAATGATCGGGCGGCGCTTGCTGTCAGCCAATCATGAACCTGGATGAGGTCAAAGCGCTTGCTGCTGCGACGGGCCATCTCAACAGCACGAGCTTCCAGCAGCAGATTGGCCTGCAAAACGTCGGCCACCCAGGTGTACCCATGTACCGGTATAAACATAGGGGCGTTATTCACCTCGACGCCTGCCCACTGATAGGTGCCAGATTTGAGGTTGGCATCCCAGTTATTACAGGCTACAGAGACCTCGCACCCCTGTGCTACCAATGCTGCAGAATGCTCAGATACATAACGCCCAAGCCCATAGCCATGAGCAGGCGGAAATTCAGAAGCCAATGTCAGAACGCGCATGTCAACTCCTTACACGTCTTCAATAATTCAGCAGCAGAAAGAGCCCAGGAGAAGTGTTTGCTTCGCTTGAGACCAGCGTTCATCAGTGTGCTACGTGCAGGGGCGCTCGTCATCAATTCACTCAGAGCCTCTGCGATGCCCCCCGTGTTCTCGGGGTCTACAGACACGCCGGCATCACCGACTACTTCAGGCAGAGAGGCGGCGTTTGACGTTATCACCGGTGTCCCGCAGGCCATAGCCTCCAGTGGCGGCAACCCAAAACCCTCATACAGCGAGACAAATGCAAAAATCTCTGCCTCTGAATACAGGACAGGCAGATCGTCATCCGGTACGAAGCCGGTTACAATCACCTGGTCCGATAAGCCCAGGTTTTCAATTAACTGCTTTACCTGTTGATCCGCGCTGCCTGCCCACCCAGTCAGCACCAATCGCCAACGCTCTTCCATACTCTCTTGCGCCAGCGCAAATGCCTCTAGCAGGCGTGGCAAGTTTTTATTGCGCTCCAAGCTGCAAACACTGAGGATATAATGCCCGTTGATACCATAGCGCTGCCGCACCTCATGAATTCGAGCTGGATCAGAGACTGGCTCAAACCGCTGGTGAGCGGCTCCGGAACAGATGGTGATACGTTCTGGTTCAATGCCATACGTGACCATCAGTTCATGACGCCCAAACTCGGAGAGAGTCACTATGGCATCGGCTACAGTGCAGCTTCTTGGTACCCATCGATGCAGGTACGAACGCAGTTCTGGTGCGTGAAATTCTGGATGGGTTTCAAACCCCAGGTCATACACTACATTCACTTGCGGACAGATCTTCAGCATTGGCAGAACGCTGCTTGGGGAAATGAATACGTCCGGTTGGAGTTGCTGGAGCAATGAGGGCAGCTGTATCTGCTCCCAGCGTTGATGGCATAACCCGACACCTTCCACCACGATGTCCTCAACATCACATGCGCACCGCACTTTGTCAGTTGTTGCAGCAGGGCCAATAAGCAGCAGTTTCCCCTCAAAGCCTGCCTCTGGCAAAGCCTCGAGCCAGCCACGCGTATAGTAGGCGCTTCCTGCGTTTCGAGCATGCAGAATTCTCGCGTCAACAACCAGTCTCACGATTTCACCAGAAGCGATGGCTCCAACGCTCTCTGAAGATGCGATTATTGCGATGCTGGGCCCGAGTGAATTCGTCATCCCGCATTGTTTCGGCCGTCACCATGGAATAGTGCCAGACCGTGGCATACGGCGAATACATCACTCGGAAACCAGCTTCTCGAGCACGAAAACAATAATCTGTATCTTCGTAATACGCTGGCGCGTAATCTTCATCTAAATATCCAATAGCATTGATCACCTGGCGCTTTATCAGCATGCAGGAACCCTCGGCGTACTGCACTTCAAATGGATGCTGCAGCCCTGGAGCGTCCGGGGACATTCTCTCGCCGATGGGGCCACGCACTCCTGATTTACAGAATACCAAGCCTCCGATACCCTGCAGCAGACCACTGTCAGGTCTGATCAGCTTGGGAGCCACAATACCAATACGGTCGTCGGATAAGGCTATTTGCTGAAGCCCCTGCAGCCACCCGGCTGTGACTTTGGTATCGTTGTTGAGGAGTACCACAAAATCTCCCCTCGCTGCCCGCATCCCCTGATTAGCGGCCAGAGTGAAGCCCTCATTTCGCTTATTTGTAAGCACGTGCAGTTCCTGTATTTCATCTGTGAGTATGCGTAGCTGTTCGGCAGTTTTGTCAGTGCTGGCGTTATCAACAACAAATATCTCGTGCTTCGCAGAGGTGTGCTCGACCAGGCTTTGCAGACAGTGAGCCGTGAATGGCCACTGGTTGTAGACTGGAATGACAATACTCGTCACATCAGTGCAGCGCTGATGTGCGGCTTCCCAGAGATCCATAGTCACTCTCCGCTCATTGCCGTGGCAATATGCTGGGGGAGTTGATAGGCCTCGACGGTGCGGGATGCGATCCCATCCCAGTGAAAGCGTTGTCTGGCATCCTCATAGCCTTGTTGCGCTAATGCCTGAGCTGTGTCTTGCTCTTCCAGCATACGAACCAGGCGCTGCGTTAACACCTGCACTTCTCCAGCCGGAAATTGCAGACCATTACGCTCATGCTCGATGATTTCTGCCAACCCGCCAGCGTCAGAAGCGATAACTGGAGTGCGGTTGATCAGCCCCTCTAATGCGACAATGCCAAACGGCTCGTAGAGACTGGGTACCACTAATACGTCGCAGCACCGGTAAAAACCCGTTAACGCGGGACCGTTGAGATATCCGGCGAAATGTACACGGTCAGCGATACCCGCTTCGTGAGCCTGGTTATGCAGCTGGTCCTGTAAAACACCTTTGCCGGCAAGCACCAGCTTGGCATCTGGACGAACGATCGTGGCATTGGCAAACGCTGAAAGCAATGTCGCGATGCCTTTTTCCTTATCCAACCTGCCAACATAGCCGACTATCGCCTCTTCTGGTTTCGCAAAAAGGGTACGGTAGGCCTGAAGATCGCCCGCTATCTGCCAGCGTTTTTCATCAACGCCGCAGGGGATAATGACGATTTTCTGTGGAGGTGTGCCGTACGTTTCTGTCAGCTATTGCCGCACATACTGACTGCAGCAGATGATTGTATCGGCTTCCTGTCCGATCCACCGTTCAAGGTGAGCAGCGTACTGCTGCGGCATCGTGAGCTGTCCGAAGTGCTTGCCATGGGAAGTGTCGTGGATGGTGCAGACGAGCTTGGCGCCTGGATGCAACCATGTCAGCATACGTCCCGCCAAAACAGTCAACCAGTCGTGTACATGAACCACATCTGGCTCACCAACCTGGGCTGCCGTCTCCAATGCGGAGATATTGAACTGTTGCACTGCCATAGTATCGTCAGGTGGCTTTGGCGGTGGCGGGAAGGTAATGCGATGCACATGCACGCCATCCACCACTTTTTCTTCGTCGCGTCCGCCTATGGAGTTTGTGACCACATGGACGTCACATCCTTGGCGAGCTTGTGCGACAGCCAGATCATTGACTGCCCTGCCCAGGCCGAAGACTTGCAGTGGTGGATACTCTGAGGCGATGTGTAGAATTCTGATCATGTTCAGGCAACCGCCAATCGATAGGTCTCAAGTGTTTGTAATGCCGTGGCCTGCCATGAGAATTGTTCCGCTCGCCGTAAGCCACAGGCACTGAGAGCGTCCCTCCTCGCTGGATCGCAAAGCACTTCTTCAACGGCGTCAGCCATGGCCGCAACATCTTCTGCAGGGATAATAACTGCAGCATCTCCGACTACTTCTGGCAGCGAAGTGGTATCTGAGACTATTGCCGGGGTTCCACAAGCCATCGCCTCCAGCGGTGGTAGCCCAAAACCCTCATAGAGGCTCGGGTAAATAAATGCATCTGCGGCGTTATACGCATAAGGCAGGTACTCCTCTGGCAGATACCCCGTAATAATCGTGCGGTTTGCGACACCAAAAGTTTCCGCAGCCTCGGCTGCGTCGTAGTCCATTCCGCCACCCGCACCAGCTAAGACCAGCACATGTGGCAGTGCTGTGCGATTGAGAACTGCTGCAAAAGCCTGCAACAAACGATCGATATTTTTCTTTGGCTCCAAAGAACCAACGTAGAGCAAAAAGGGGCCATTAATGCCATATGCTGCGCGAAACTGCTGCTCCACAGCTCCACCATACCGAGGGAGAAATGACGCCGCTGCCGCTCCGAAGATAACATCTACGCGCGCAGGAGGAACCGCATAAACGTCACATAAACGTTGTTTGGAATATTCTGAAACGGTAATCAGACGGTCTGCTGCCAGGCTGGCAGCCTGTGAGGCCCGGTCAAGATAACTCCGAAGCCCCGGACGTACGAGTTCTGGTCGATCGCGAAACACTACGTCATGCACAGTCGCAATTTGTCTGCAAACTCGAATCACGGGCAGCGAAAATGTAGGGTTGTGATACAACTCCGCTCCCAACTCGCGCAGAACCTCTGGCAGCTGCAGCTGTTCAAAGTCCCAGTCGAGCATGGCTGCAGGAACTGACCACTCACGAATATTGGGCTGGTGCACAAGTGGTTCGCTCCCTCGCTGCTCTGAGCGGAGCAAAATTATCTCGTCATAGTCATTCACTGCAGCTAAAGCCTGCACCAAGCTCTGAGTGTAGCGCCCAATACCTCCACAGCCAGTGAATACACAACGGCAATCGATCACGATTCGCATAGCTGATGCAGTGCCTCCACAATCTGGCCGGCAGGCTGTTGGTACTCCACCAGGGCCAGAGCGCTTTCATCAACCAAGTGTTCATACTCTCCGTCCGGATCCTCGTGTATGTAGCGACTGTATTTGCGCTGCACCTCGTCTGGATATGAGTAACCATAGTGCTTGATACACACATCGGAGAGCGCGCAGCGTCCATGCAACCCCAGCACATGGGCCCCGTGAATTTTCTGGGGCGGGAAATATAACGATGGCTGATTACGAAACAGGCGCGGGTGGATGTGACGGGTCGTTTCATGCCCCCAGACACCATCGACACGAAAATGTGTCTTTCCTCGCCAGAAATGCAACATCCGAAAGCCCCAGGCTTGAAATTCTTCCTGTGCAAGCATTCCGGGCAACTCTTCGATAAAATGCTCTTCGAAGACCTCATCAATATCCATCATCAAAATCCAGTCTGGCTCTGTGTCTTTGACCATTGCCATCACGACATTTCGATCAATGCCCTCATGGAAGAAATCTTTTTCCCAGCGAAGCAAATGTGTCACTGCTGGAAATGAACGGCAAATCTCCACAGTCGCGTCAGTGGAGCCATCGTCGAAGATGCAGATTTCGTCGACAATTTCACTGAGCGAGGAGAGACATTCCTCCGCCCACAATTGCCCATTCTTCACTCTAATCCCGGCAGTCAGCTTCATAACATCAACTCGCAAGAGTGCGGTGATAAGCTTCAGCAGTGTCTGCCCCAAACCGCTGGAGTGAAAATTCTGCGGCACGCATAAGTCCTCTCCGACTCATGCTGCGGCGGAGCGTTTCGTCCTCAATGACCTGGCCTAAGGCGTATGCAATGTGTTCCGCATCATAGGGGTTGACATACAGAGGAGCATCGCCCCCAACTTCAGGGAGTGACGATACCCGTGATGTCACCACCGGTGCCCCACACTGCATAGCCTCCAGCACTGGAATACCGAAACCTTCGTAAAAAGATGGAAAGCAGAACGCTGTACAGCCTGAATATAATGCTGCAATATCTTCGCTGGGCACGTAACCGGTGACTATCGTATTGCCGTGTCGCCCAGGGAGAGGCAATTCTCCGCGTGGATCATAAGCGTTCTCATCACGGGGGCCTGCAAACACCAGCAATAGATCGTCGCCGTAAGACGCCTGCAAAATCTCAAATGCCTGCAGCAAACCGGTGACATTCTTCCGTTACTCCACGCGCCCCACTGACAATACGTAGGGACGATCCAATCCGTAGCGGCTTCTGACAGCATCAAGCCGGGCCTGATCAATGACCGGCTGATATACTTCAGCTGCGCATTGATACACGACTGTGACTCGGTCCGGGTCGACACCGTAAAGATGCATGATGTCATGTTTGGTGTGTTCGGAAATGCAGACGATATGATCGGCGAGACGCAGCCAGGTCGGAACCCGGTGCTTGAAGAAATCCTGCAACCAGGGCGGAGCATATTCGGGGAAAAGCCGTGGAATACAATCGTGGACAGTGGCGACATAGCGCGAACTCTTGACCACTGGTAAGCCAAAAGCCGGGTTGTGATAAAGAGCGACGTTCTTATCTGCAAGGAGTTGCGGTAGTTGCAGTTGTTCCCACAATGGCTCTGCCCCGTCTATACTGCAGTGCTGAAAACGCTTGTCTTCCGGGAGTATCTGCGGATTGTTTGTCAACACCAGGTATTGTTGTTCTGCATTCGTAGTCGCAAGGGCATTGATAAGGGTGCGGACGTGGTGGCCAATGCCAGTCATTTCTCCACCAACGCTCATAGCGTTGATGGCAATTGATGGTTGCTCTGAGCAGGAGCCAAGCCTGGCAATACGCCGTGTCGCACCCCGGATACGGTCGTCGAACAATTCATTCCACTGTCCTAAAAATTGCTCTAACCCAAAATGCTGTTGCACTACTGTTCTGCCGGCAGAGCCAACGCTATGCGCCAACGAGTTATCGACCAATAACGTCTCCAGTGCTGAACGCAGCTCTGCTTCATCTGCCGAGACAAAGGCATTAACGCCATGTTCCAGATAGGCTTCTAAATCCGCAATGGGAACTGTCACCAAAGGAAGACCCGTGGCCATGGCCTCCAGTGTGGACAGGTGCAACTGCGCATGAGGGTCAGTGTTGAGGAAGCAGCGATGGTGACGATAGGCAGAAAGCAATTCCTCAAAAGCATTCGCATGCCCCGCACCGTGCCCGATCATTTGAGACGGCAACCCATTGGTGAGGCGCTCAAACAAATCATAGCCACAATCCTGTTGCATGGCCGAGCAATCAGCAACATTGAAGATTGCCGCAGTCTCGCCGTGATACCCGCAAAATACCTCCGTATCAACCGCCAAGCGAATGGTATGACCACGCCTGGCAAGTTCTCCAAAGGTGGTACGGTTATAGTCACTGGTATGAACCAGAGCTACCTCGTCAGGCAAGTGAGCAAAGAAAGAGCTGTCACAAGGATGAAGGGCGGTATGACTGAGGAAAATGATACGACGAGGATCTATACGTCCTGCAATGAGCGAATACTGCGCGGGGGTGGATACAATGACAACGTCAAAATCAGCAGGGTCGGGACACGTGTGAGTGACAATGCTGTTAGCTGGTTGGAGCCGTTGATAGTCTGGCCAGTCGACATAAAATTCGCTGGAAACTACAGTGAAATCATGACCGCTTTCAGCCAACGTAAATTGAAACGGTGGGTGAGTGATGAAATCGAGTACGCGCAATAAGCGTTCTCCAATCTCACCTCATTCATCCCCTCTGCCCCCCCTGGGTGAAGTTATAAATATAATCCAAGTTATACTAATTATCGATAATATACCAATAATCCCAAA
>CAYSRY010000015.1:0-20369 GCA_964433395.1 uncultured Armatimonadia bacterium
TATTTTGTGGTTCACATTCGGCCGGGCCAGATGCGCCACATCCATGCCCACTTCGCTACTTATCCCTCCACGGTTGGTCTCCTGCTTGCCGAGATTCTTGGCGTCGGTTTCAGCATGAGCTGCCACGCGCGCGACATCTTCACTGAAGAAGCCCGCCTCCTGTCTGCGAAAGTCGCGGAAGCGGAATTCGTCACAGTGTGTACAGCGTATGGCGCCGAGGCCCTGCAGAAGCGACACTCAATGCTCAAGTCTGACAAACTGAGGGTCATTCGCCACGGGATAGATTTTGACACATTCAGGGTCGGGCCTCATGTAGATCATCGGGCACCGCTCATTGTTTCCGTGGGGCGTCTCATTGAGAAGAAGGGCTTTCCGATACTGCTGCGCGCCGCAGCGATGCTGGCATCTGAAGGCGTGGACTTTGAGCTGGCTATCATTGGTGACGGTCCGCTTCGTGAGGAGCTTGAGCGACTTTCAAACGGGCTTGGACTAGGTAATCGCGTCTTCTTCCCAGGGTACATGCCGATTGAAGAGCTGTATCCCGTTTACCAACGGGCAGACGTCTTTGTTCTCACGCCAGTTGTGGCGGCTGACGGAGATCGGGATGGACTGCCGAATACAATACTTGAGGCCATGACCGCGAATATTCCCGTTGTTGCGACGGACGTCGGGGCAATCAGTGAGGCCGTGAGTCATGAGACTACCGGCCTCCTCGCACATTCCGGAGACATACCGATGATCGCCAGTTATATGGAGCGGGCACTGCTTGATGCGGAGCTACGTGAGACGGTTGTGCGAAACGCCCAACGGCTGGTTCATCATGAATATGATGCGGTGAAAAACGCAACGCAATTAGGGTCATTGTTCGCCGAGATTCTCGCACTGCGCCAATGGCCGCCAGTTGCGGGAGAAGGTTCGCGGATCTCAGTAGCCGAGAAGACGCCAATGGCCAATGAAGGTACTGTAGAGTTCGACTGAGAAAGTGAAGTGGTATTCCGCAGGGCAGTAACAGATGATTACTTCATGCGGGTCTGTCAGCGGCTCATTGTCTGCTTTGGCCCGCAGATTCGCTGAGGTCGAGATGCGCGACAGTAAAAACGATACAGAGTCCGGCGGAGCAGAAGTCAATGATGACAGACCGGAGGCAGCACCCTCAGTGTCTCCGGAATCGTTTGAATTTGATGAACGTGTGAAGCGCGAAAGCCAGAATGCGAGCGCTGGCCGACAGATGACGCTGGCCGCACTGGTCATATCAGTGTTCCTCTTCGCAGGCAAGTTTGCTGGTTACATCCGGGACATGGTCATCTCGGGGTACTTTGGCGATTCAGCTAAGACCGATGCGTTCTATCTGATCTATAACAACATCATCTTCATGATCTACACGAAGATTGAGAAGTTGCTCCGTCCGACATTCCTGCCTCAATTTGTGAAGCTGCTGAAAAATGACGAGAAGGGTGCCTGGAAGCTCGCCAGCGTCATGCTGAATGCCCAGTTTGTGGCCCTGCTGCTGCTCATAGCAGTGCTCGAAGCCTTCCCGAGCTTCATCATACGGACGCTTTGGCCAAATCTGGCGTCCGATGCCGGGAATCTCTCAACCGCCGTGGTCCTGCTGCGCATTATGGCCCCCTCGCTGCTGCTGTTCAGTTCGTCTGTCATGCCAGAACTGATCCTGCATTCGTACAGGAAGTTCACCATTCCGGCGCTGGCGGATTGCGGCTTCCGAATTGCTACGGTTGTGGCACTGGTCGTTTCTGTGGAATATCTCTGGCATCCGGATCATCCGAACGCTATTGGCGCGGCGGCCCTGGGTGTGCTTATAGGTGGCCCTCTGCGTTTTCTGATGCAATTGCCCCAGCTCTGGGAGAAGGCGCGAAACTACGTGCTTTCACTCGATTTTGCAACGCCTGGCGTCAGAACTGTTTTCGCTCTGATGCCGCCCGTAGTCGTCGGCCTGCTGTTCTCGGTTGCGCGTGGCTACGCAGACAGTCGTTTTGCCGACAGCGTTGGGGAAGGCGTGTACACCTGCCTCACTTTTGCCCGCAAAATGTCCGATGCTCCTCTGCAGATTCTACCCCTGGCCGTGAGCTTTGTAGTCTACCCCTACCTTTCGCAATGGGCCGCTGAGAATGCCAAAGATAAGCTCGCCGATGCGCTGGTGTCGATGACGCGGGTCATGGCCTTCATCTTTGTACCCGCGACTGTGGCTATCATGCTGCTTTCGAATGTGATCATCTCTGTCATGTTCGAACACGGCGAATTTGGCGCAGACAGCACCCGGCTTGCGGCAATCGCACTCTTCTGCTACGCACTGGGCATTATGGCGTTCTCCGTGGAGGGGGCCATCAACAAATGGTATTTCGCCCTTGAGGATACGAAGACTCCCAATTACGTCGGCGCAGCATGCGCAATCCTGCACATATTGATCGGCTATGTCGGCGTACGTTTCGTGTTGCAGAGCGCAGGCTCAGATGGGACGGTAGACGCGGGCACCTTAGGGCTTGGCATTGGCGCAATCGCAATGGCATTGACGGTGAGTAAAACGGTGAAAGTCGCTGTTCTGTATGCACTCATAATCCGGAGGATAGGCCATATAGACCGTGCAGCGGTGTTCAGTTTCATGGTGAAACTGGCATTCTGTACCACCGTAATGGGTGTGGCGATATGGGCCATTCTGGCAATGTTCCGGGAGCCATTGCTGGCATGGGAGCCGCCCGTCGGCGGTAAGAAAGTGCAGATGCTAGTGCTGTTCACAGTGACCGGAGGCGCTGGAGTTATCGCCTATATCGTGGCTGCAGCCGGTACGCGGATGGACGAGTTTACACTGGTGTGGAAGCATACAGGCGCCAAGGTGATGAAACGTTTTGGGCGCAGATAGAATCCGCGTGATGCAGGTGTTGGAAGCCACTGTAGGAGGGACCCGGCATTATCTGCTTGATCTCGCTTTTAACCTGCCGCGAGATCGCTTCGCGCAGCATCTGCTCGTATCAACACAGCGTGACCCCAGTTTCAGCTCTGATATTGATCGACTTCGGGAGGCAGGCATCACTGTGACTGTGGTGCCCATGCTTCGGAATATTCACCCCCTTTCGGACCTGCGCTGCTATCGACAAATCATGGGCGAGATTCGCACGCGGAAGCCGCATGTGGTGCACAGCCACAGCTCGAAAGCCGGTTTTTTGACGAGACTTGCGGCACGTAACTACGATTGCGCCCGTTTGTACAGCCCTCATTGTTTCGCTTTCCGCATGTCGGGCGGACAGGTCCGGAGGGCATTCTATCGTGATCTTGAGAGGCTTGCGGGCCGGCATACAGATCTGCTTGTCATGCCGTGCGAAAGCGAGCGCAAAATTGCCATAGCTCAGGGCATCGTACCATCGGAGAAGGTCGTGGTCATCCCTACAGGACTGCGGATCGAGGATTATCAGTCGCCCATGCCGCGCGACGAAGCGCGCGCACGACTGGGATTGAGTTCGGATGCAACCGTAATTGGAACAGTTGGGGCGTTGAATGAGCAGAAAGGACACGTGTACCTGCTGGAGGCGTTCGCGGGACTACACCGCGACGACGCTATACTCCTGCTTGTGGGCGAAGGGCGCAGGCGGAAAATGCTGCTGGAGCTTGCAACCAGTCTCGGCATTGCCGCCCGAGTGAGATTCATTGGGCAGCGAGATGATGTCCCGGAGTTATTGCGCACACTGGACATTTTCGTGTTGCCTTCTCTGTGGGAAGGGCTCCCCTATGCCCTGTTGGAAGCCACGGCAGCTGGAGTGCCGCTCGTGACCAGCGATATCCCCGGTTGCGCGGACATTGCCGATGGGACGTCAAATGGCTGGCTGGCCCCCGCACGTACTGTCAAGCCACTTCGTAATGCGCTGGCAGAGGCACTCTCAGATCGTCAAGAGGCTGCACGACGGGCTGCAAATGCCCTCAAACTTGTGAGAGCAAAGCACACGCTTGAGCACATGATCGACAGCTACAGTGAGCTCTACGCACGGTTGGGGGCCGAACACCGTGGCTGAGCGACGTTTGGTATGTGTTGATATGGGAATTGTCCCCTATCGCGATGCGCTGGCCCTGCAGGAAAAGCTGGTCGCTGCCATCGCCGATGGTGAGAGCGAGGAGCATCTGCTCTTCGTGGAGCACCCTTCCGTGGTGACAGCAGGGCGCTCAGCGACCTCTGAAGACATGCTGGCTGCTGATAGACTGCGGGCAAACGGAGTTGATGTGGTCGAAATATCCAGAGGCGGCCAGCTGACCTATCATGGTCCCGGCCAGCTTGTAGGATACCCGCTGCTTCGCCTGGAGGATGCAGAACGAGATCTGCATCAATATATCCGCAATGTCGAGCAGGCATTGATGAATGCACTCACGGCTATCGGCGCGCGTGCAGAACGCGTCGAAGGCAAAACTGGCGTATGGATTGCCCAGATGAAAGTCGCTTCGATCGGCGTCGCTGTAAGGCGTTGGGTGACGTGGCATGGTTTCGCGCTGAACATTACTACCGATCCGACAGGCTTTGACGGCTTTTCACCGTGTGGGCTGAAACCTGATGACATCGGTTCACTTGTCCTTTCTGGCTTTCATGTCGAACGCGATGTACTTATGCGGCTGATCGGCGATGCGTTCGGTGCGGTTTTTGCACGTGAGACGTCGTGGCGCGAAGATGTACTCTCTTGACAAGCCCTATGATTTGATGCATTATCTACTACATATGGTGGTAGAATGAGAATATCATGACTGTGACTAACGTGGCAGACAATCCAGCAGCGGGGTTGAAGCGGACTGCCTATGCATTCTCAGGGCTTTACCATGCAGGCATGTTGGCGGTTGCTTTCTCGTGCGCGTATACAGTCCAACCCCCAAACTATACAAAACTTTTTTTTCTGACTGCGGCGGTCTTTGCCGGCGCTCTTCTGATCTGGGCGATCGTTTCACGCGGAAAGTCAGGGCAAACGGAGGCGGGAGCCGGTCTGGCTGCTCTGTTGGCCGGGATTGTATTCAGCCTCGCGTATGACCCCCAGCTATTCGACCTCTTCCCCACTGCATATGAATCGTTGCCGGTATGGGTGACCGATCTGTCACCAAGCATCGGGACTGTCGGGGTACTCATTGCAGCACTTGGGGCAGGAATGTATGTGATGAGCGGCTGTGACCGGCAAGAACGTACCGTGCCGTTCATGAGTGCGCTGTTGTGGGCGGCTGGCCTCGTGCTGGTCATCGGGCTATTAATGTATTTTGGTCTGCGGAACGTGTATGACCTGCAGGGCGGTTTCTACACACGGGGATTGCTGGTACGCATCCTGACCTATGGTCTGCTTATTGGCACAACACTGCGACTGAGCGGCCGTCCGGGGATAGGCAATGCGCCGGTGTGGTACCTTACGCTCGCCATCTGGATTGCAGCGGCGAGACACATACTTGGAATAGGCATGGGGTAATCGACAGTCAACTGATTCATTGCCTGCAGACAAATGGGCCTGATTATGACCACTAAGAATATGAACAACACAGTAGACGTCGGAGGAGCGGCGCCAAAAGCACCGAATGCTCCTGAATGGCTGTTCTGGGCTGCACTAGCGCTGATTGCAGTGGCTCCAACGCAGTTCGCGTATTCTTTGGACCCGAAACACGGTCCGCATGTGGCTTACGCAGATGTGATTGCCGGAGTAGTTGTAGTACTGTGGGTAATCTGGCGGCTGTGCAACGGCTTTCGAGGCTTACATTGGCCTCCTGCAGCAATAGCCGGCCTGCTCGTAACTGGAATATTGTCCGCAGGCTTCGCAGAAAGCAAGATGAAGGTCGCTGTTGAACTGGCGCAGATCGTTCTGTATTTTCTGGCGGTTTATATGGTCTTCGCCGACGTATTGCAGACGAAAGCGCGAGTGCGCAACGCACTCATTGCACTGGCAGTGCCGACATGCGCAAACGTGGTTGTTGCAATGTGGCAATATGCCGGCGGCAGTGAGGCTTTCGGGGTTGGCGGTCTGCTGTCGAACCGCAACGTATACAGTGCCTACCTCGCAATGGTACTGCCAGTGTGGTTTGGCCTGACGCTGAGTGCCTCAAGCCTGCGATGGCGTTTGATTGGCATTGTGGGGACGCTCGCAGCTATGGTGACGATATTGTCGCCACCAATCTTCTGGGTGACAGCAGTGATATTGACTGCAATGGCCATCGCCACACGACCAGATTCACGAGTATTTGCGGTAGCGGGTGTGCTGGGGGCCGTCTGCCTGGCACTGGTACTTCCTGTGAACAACGCCGCAGTCATCGGAGAGCTTGCCGATCTGAGAGAAAAGGGCCCGATTTACAAGTTGGCGGAAGACACAGATGCCACTGACACTGCGGCCGAAGACCAATTCATACTTGCGAAGCGTTGGCTGGAATGGAAGCCTGCGGTGAACATGATGGTCGACAATTTCATGCTTGGTGTCGGTGCCGGGAATTTTCAACTGAATATCGGGCGCACGGATTACTACGGATTTCTGCCGAACGTAAAAAAGTCAGAGCCGGACACCAATAATCTGTATCTGGTAATCGGCTGCACAATGGGATTTGCCGGGCTTATATGCTTAGTAGCATACCTAGGGTATTTCTGGACTCGTGTTCGCACATGCGCCCAAGAGGCACCTGAGGGCTGGCAGCGCAATCTATCGACAGGCCTCATGGGTTCAGTAGTGGCGATTGCGGCGACAAATCTATTTACATCTCTGTTCGTCCGTGGGACCGGAATTCCCTGGGTGATGATTTTTGCTCTGATAGCAGTGATGGATAGTGGAGTTCTATATAAAAACCACCGGAATGTATCAGCTCAGTCAGGTGGAGAAGGATGATGATGATGATAAAGCGAATGCTATTTGTCGCGAGCGTGTCGTTACTGCTCGCCCTCGCTACCGCCACAACTGCCAGTGCTGCCAAGATTGTTGTCGAGGCCGAGAGCTACAGCAAGCTTGTCCCTTCAATGGCCAAAGCGACCAGTCAAGTGGCCTCAGGACAAGGCTATATCCATATACCTCTGCAGCGGCCACATGGCACCACGGAAGGGGCACCTGCTGATTCCAGCTATGCTCTTTACAAAGTGAAAATCACGCAAGCGGGTGCCTACAATTTCTGGGGGCGTGCACATTGGTACGATGGCTGCGGAAACTCATTCTTTTTGAAAGTGGATGACAAGCCCGCGGTCGTGTTTGGAAATGACGGCACCTACCAGCGCTGGCACTGGGTGAAAGGATTGCGTCTCTCGCTTTCGGCGGGCACACATGTTATCAAGATTCAGAATCGTGAGGACGGGGCTAAGCTGGATCAATTCATGCTCACAACAAATTCGCGATATGTACCGGTAAGCGCAGAGAAGCAGACGCCAGAGTACATTGTGAAATAGTCTGGTCTGACCTGACCGAGCAGTCTAAAAAAGACAGCAAGTGCGCGGTGCCAGCCATCGTGTCAGACACCGCGCATAGTCTTTCTATAACTCCCCGACACTGTTTTTGGAGCGTGTCGCCGTGTTTTCACAGATGAAGATGTCATATTGGTTGTCATTGTGCACGCTTGCGGCTTTTTTTGTCATAGCGACGCCCCCACTACATGCCGCCCCGATCGAATTCCTCGAAGATGATGCCACCGGCGATTTCGACATCCTCGGAGAGTTACGCTTTGCGAGCCATGAAGATATTGACGTCAGGATTGTGTTCAACTATCAGGAGAATGGCGACCATTACGTCGCAGCACTCGTAAATGGAGTCGCTAAATTCTATCGCGTAGCTGGTGGGGTCACAACGTTCATTGGCACTTCAGGCCGCCTTACTGGGTTGGACAATGGTGCCGAGACGGTGCTGTTCACCCTGCAGCGGCGCGACTGGAGAATGGCCTTTGTCTGGGGGACTGAAGTCATCGCTCGGGCCTATGATTCTACATTTGCTGACGGCAGAACTGGAATAGTTTCGAATTCCGGCGCATTTGAAGAGCTGCTGGTGCAGCCAGTGGGAGATATTTTTGCCGAAGATGATTTTGTCCGAGAAGAGGATGCGACAAGTGTGTGGCTGCCGATGAGTGGCAAGTGGGAGCAACGCACGCTCCGTGATGATGACCAGGCTGGCCAACAGGAAGCCGATAAGTCGGCGAACGCATTTTCGTATTTCGGCACTACCGACAGTGAAGCTGCGGCGATTACGACGAACGGCTACTGGTTCTGGGACGTGTACAGCATGCAGGCGGCCGTCAAGCCGCTAGACGATGCGGCGACAGGGCTCGTGCTGTATTTTCAGGATCCGTCAAACTACATCGCTGTGCGAATGCTCGGGCGCAACAATGTTCATGGCGGCAAGGTCGATGTCCAAGTTGTGAAAAATGGCGTGGCAGCCACACTTGCCGAGACCGCTGGAGGGGTAAGCCCCGGCCAGTGGTACGAACTGCGCGCCGCAGTGAGTTCGGGCGTCGTGCACGTCTGGGTTGATGACGAACTCCGTATCGCAGCGCGGACCGAGGCTTTTGGCCAGGGCAAGATCGGACTCTATACGGAGAGCCGCAAAGGAGCCTTCTTTGACGATGTAGAGTGTGGGCCATGGGAGCTCTTCGTCGAAGATTTCACGGACGGTGCCGCAAAGAAATGGCAGACCTCGGGCGGAGAGTGGCTCCTGTCTGACAATTCCTTTGTAACGGCCAGCTCTTCCCCATCGCTGGCTGTCGCTGGCCGCACTGCATGGGAACGCTATGAATGTTCGGCTACAGTTCACCCGGCCGCTGGTGGCGGCGCTGGCATTGTTGTCGGATATCAAAATCCGCAGGATTATGTTCTGCTGCGTTGGTCACTGACTGGTACTGAGTACGCGGGAAAAGCACAGATCGTGCGCGTCATCGGCGACGATGCAAAGATATTGGCCGAGGCACCGGTCGTTTTGCCAGTTAAAAACTGGTACCGAGTGAAGGCCAGCCTGCTGGATGGGCTTTTACGGCTTGATATCGAAGGACGCAAACAAGTCGAATGCTTTGCACCGGGCGTCATTGGCGGTGCTGCAGGCGTATTCGGGGCGGGCAAAGGCACGAGTTTTGACAATGTGCTGGTGGAGCTGCTCCCACCAAAGACACCAGCTCGCGTGACAAAAGAATTTGCCGACACCACGCAACACCCCGAAATGGCTGAGTGGGCAAGTACATACGCAGCCTGGGTGAAGCCAGAGCAAGATGGGACTGCTGTCTGGTGGACGAAGGGTGAATATTTTGGCGATCACGCATTAGTAATAACCATACCTGACATATCAGCTCAGAGCGGGACAATGCAGATGATCGTGAGCGCTCCAGAGCCGGAGATGCCAGGCTATGCACTCTCGGTGGAAACAACCAAGGAACAGCATACTCTGGGGCTCTCGCTCAAAGCTGGGGACATTGAAATCGCGGCCGAAATGATGACGCTGGACGATAGTGCCGCCACTATCAGCTATGAGCGCAGAGGCAATTGGCTGGTGGTGATGGTGAATGGAGCTCTGGCTCTTGACGCGGATGTGGTGGCCAGTCCTCAGGTAGAGCTGCAAATGCCGGCAGGGAAGAGTAATAAGTAGTGTATCGACGCACTACGGGAAGTTCCGCGATTCGCAGATTTGCTTGAGACATACCTCAAGGGCAGGGCGAGACAATGACATACCGTCGGGGCAACAGGTGGGGATTGTTGGTATCTATTGCGCTTTTGATCAGTTTGGCGCAGGAGAACGTTTTTGCTGCGTCGATTGACGGCGCACTGAAAGCATTTGAGACAGGGTACTACGGCCTCGCAACTGTGGAATTGCGCGCTGTGCTCACAGAGCGCCCGAATGATCTTGCTGCTTTGTACTGGCTTGCACGTTGCGAGCTGGCAACCGGAGACACAAGCACAGCTGAAACTCATCTCCGCGCGGTACTGGCGAAAAAGCCGACGTCAGAGGAATCACTTTACTGGCTTGGCGAAGCACTGGTTGCCCAAGGGCGAACAAGCGAGGGGCTCGGCATCCTTGAGAAGCTCGTTCACATCAACCCAGGCAATGTTGCTGCAAAACAGGCAATTGACCGAGCCCGTACACTACCTGCTCATATCGACGAGGCCAGCCTTGGCGGTTACACTGGGTTTTCATCGACTGGTACTGGCATTCCGACCACAACGCCAGAGCTATTCTCAGGCAACGTCTATGACTATACTTTCAGCAAAGCTCCGACCGACTGGGTGATGCGCAGCGGCGAGTGGAACGCCACAAACCGCTGGACATGTTCGCCGCAGTGGTCATGGTACGGTGGCTACGCCCCCGATGGCATCGCTGCCATGTGGAACAAACGCGAATTCACCGGTGACATCGTTGTCGAGATGTACTTCGGCTTCAAAATGCGAATGAACCGGTCCCCAACCTATCTGCCTCCGAATGACATGAACATCACCATCTGCGGAGACGGGGCAAATCCCGACAGTGGCTACAGTTTTGTGATTGGCGGCGATGAGAATCGCTGGACGCGGATCATGAAGGGGCAACAGGTACTTGCAGAAACCCGCGAACTGGCTGGGTTATGGCCAATCATCGAAGACGGGCAGCCACCTACATACGAATGGCACCGAAAATGGTGGGGCATTCGCGTATGCAAAAGCGGTTCGAAACTTGCGGTGTATCTGGATAACAAGAAAGTTTTAGAAGCCGAGGATCCCGCACCGCTGCCAAGTGGTCGCGTAGCCGTATGGACTCTGAACAATGACATTATCACACCCCGCATCAAGATCTATTACGAAGGCGAGAAGCTCGTGCGCTCGCCCATGCCCGAAGACACCGTTAAACTCGCTCCGGCGGCTGCGTTCCAGCCCCCTGCTATCACACTGAAGAGCCAGACACATCCGTCAATTCAGAATGATTTTGAGGCTGGGCCGCTGAACGTCACATCCCGTGATGCCGACCAGGGCGCTGAGCTGCGGACTGTCGGGAGTGGTGTGGGTGGAAGCCAATGCCTCCAACTCGTGAACCGCGCTGCAGGCGGCAATTTTGGTGCAACCCTCTGGGCGTCACAGTTTGACGCTGCCAACCTCTCACGATTGAGCTTTGACTACAGGATCACCCCAGACATCAGAGTGAATCTTTACGTTCATGCGCTCGGAGAGGATTATGAGATCGTCTTCACCGGCTGCGACACCCCAAGCAAGGGACATAGCATTCTCGGGCGGATTGAAGGTGTAGAGACCGACGGAGAGTGGCACCACGCAGATTTCGATATTTTCGGTCATCTACAGGCGCTCGCACCAGCGCAGATGAACTTCGAATGCAGCGACTTGTGGATTGGCAATCTGAATAACAACGACTACCTCCTGGCAGGTTTTGGCGCCAACCGTCTTCTTGCAAACTGGTACATGGACAATCTAGTCATCGGTCAGCCTGCGGGCTCGAAACTACAGCTTTCAATAGCTCCGGTCAATCCCGGCATCGTTGGCTATGCGATCGCCACAGACCGCAACCCACAGGGCCAACCGCCAGACACCATAACGACGGAAGACACTACGCTCAACATCAACCTGGAAGACGACGGTATCTGGTACGCGCACGTTAAGCCGAAACGCGCCGATGGGACGTGGGGACAAACTGCTACATATCAATTAGCCGCCGACCTTTCAGGAGCAGTGGTCAAAGCGATAGCACCGGCGCCAGGAAGTGCGCTGGGCGACGAGCCGATACACATCACCATTGACGATCCCGGTGGCAGCGGCATTTTGCCGTCTACAACACGTGCGACCTTCGCTGGCAAAGCACTGAATACTGCAGATGCTACTCTCACCTGGGACGCTGCATCTCAGGAATTTATTATCGATCCCCTTGCTGCGAATATTGAGCTCCCAGCATCCGGGCAGGTAACACTGTCAATTGAGGGCATGATCGACCGCGCTGGCAACCAAAGCGAGCCGAAACAGTGGAATTTTTCTGTGGACCGGAAACTTGATAGCAGGCCCCCCCTTGCCCCCCAGCTCGCCATACAGGGCGGTTATCTGATCGACGACACGTTCGAAAATAATACAGGTGGGTGGAAACCATACGGTGGCGCCGGAGCGGCCATTACATCGCTCGACAACACCACCGCAGCTGATGGCACATCAAGTCTCCGCCTGTATAATCCGACCTATCAAGGGCGTTTTGGGGCATATGTGACCACAGAGCGTTTCGATGCAGGAAAGTATCGCATAGTCTCATTTGACTATAAGTGTGACGACCGCCTGCGGATGGATTTTGCTCTATACGTGAATGGTGACCTCAAAGGCATCAAGTTCACCGACAACAATGATAATCTTGGAGTCATTGGTGAAGTGCCGAACGTGCAAACAGACGGGCATTGGCACCATGCGGAATTTGATCTGTATGAAATGCTGAAGAAGGACGATCCGACGGCGGCACAGTACCTCATTCGCCAGTTCATATTGGCAGACTGGGGCGTACCTGGCAACCGTGCAGGTACGACTGTGCACATAGATAATTTCCGCATCGTCCCCATAGTCTCAGGTGTAACACCTCTGAAGGTGGGATGGAGCGGTGAAGATACCTCATCCATTGCAGGTGTGAGTTATATTGCTGAAGCCAGTGGACGGAAAATGCCCGAACGCCGCGTTATGGCCACCGAAAGAACTTTCGTTGTTGAGCTCGGCAATGTGTTGAGGCAGTGGCTTACCGTTCGGGTACAAGATGGCGCGGGCAACTGGAGTACCCCCACCAGACGCGCCATTCTGGTTGATGCAGCCCGCCCCGATGCCACAGCTCTAACACCAGGCGATGGGTATGTCACAGCATCGTCACAGATTGAGTTAGGCTTATATGACAATGGCGCAGCAGACATTGATCCATCCAGCGTCGTGCTCAACGTCGGGGGGAAAGCATATACGACGGCCAATGCTGGTCTGCAATGGGATCGGCAAGCTGAGAAACTTGTCTGGAACTGCGAGAACGTCAACCCCGAACCCGTAGTGTTTGGAGATAATCAGACCGTCGATGTGCGCCTCATCAGCGCCGCAGACTATGCAGGGAATCCTGTCTCTTCGCTGCCTTCATGGTCATGGCGCATGAGTTATGCAGCAGATACGACAGGACCTGCATTGCGTGAAGTGACTTCTGCTACGCATCCCACCCTCGTCTGCGATACCTTTGAAGACGGCATTGGCTTATGGCAAAAGCGCGGTGCGCCCTATAGTGCTGATGTAGAGATAGATTCAAGCACTGCAGCGAGTGGAGCAGCCAGTGTGAAAGTCACGAACCAATCTCCGGACGGTACCATGTCGGTCCAAGCATACACCGGCGGTTTTTCGCCCGAGACCTACCCAACCATATCGTTTGACTATAACATTCCCCCCACCACGAAGCTCGATCTGCTGGTGTTTGCAGACAATCGCTGGCATGCGATCGAATTTTCAGATGATAAACAAGGTGCGATAGGTTCTGTTGAGGGCGTTCAAGCTGACGGCCAATGGCACCACGCGAGTGTCAATCTCGCCGATCTGCTGAGACGGCAAATTCAACCTGGCAACGCAATCGTTCAACACATTGTATTCGCCGACCGCAACCGCAAGGACAATTCGGCCGGTGCAGTGGCCCACTTTGATAATTTTGCAATCTGCAAACCAGGTTCCAAGGCTCCCGTAGTGCAATGGAGGGCCACAGACACGACGGGCATTGCAGGTTACAGCTATGTTCTCGATGGAGATCCGCAAACTAAGGTTGATAGCATAAGCGAAGGTCTGGAAGTTGGCCGCCAGTTCGATAACCAGAAACCCGGTTTGCTGTTCCTGCATATTCGCGCTCTTGATGGTGCAGGAAACTGGGGGCCACAAACGACGTACGCCATGCTGCATAGTCGACCGTAGAGTTGAGTGGCACTCAAGGAGATGGTGCATGTGTTTTCAGCAGTACCTGAACTCCCGGAGCTTGCCCCACTGGATATTGAACATAAACCAATTATCGACAGGCTCTGCCGTGCAACGCACCCGCAGACGTCCGAATTATGTTTCACCAATCTCTTCATCTGGCGTCGTGCATATGCGGCCCACATCACACGCGTTGGCGAAGTGGTGGGCATACTCTCGTTGCGGGCAAATCCTGAGGACTCATTTCTGCTGCCACCACTGGGTGTAGCTGTTACGGCCAAGCATGTCGATGAATTGCTTGCGTTTATAACAGCTCTCGGCCATGATGGAAAACTGTGCCGTATTGACGCCCGCACTTTTCAAGCCATCGGCATAAGTGACGAACGATTTCACATTGCCCCCGACCGCGCTAACTGGGACTACGTCTACCGCGTACGTAATCTGATAGAACTCGCAGGCGACAAATACGCAGCCAAGCGGCGTGACCTCGAGCGTTTCACCCGGAAATTCGACTTTGAATATGTGCCAATCACTTCAGACCTCGTGCCTGCATGCCAGGCTTTGCAGGATCTGTGGTGCGATGAGAAATACTGTGATCTTCACTCATCGCTGCGTGCAGAAGCACGTGCAGTCAAGGAAGTGCTTGGCAATCTTGACACACTTGGTGTCACGGGCGGGGCTATTACAGTCAACGGCCGTGTGCAGGCATTCAGTCTTGGGGAATTGCTTAATGACAACACAGTTGTAATCCACATAGAAAAAGCAAGTGCAGACCTGCGAGGCGCATTTCAAGCCATTAACCAGCAGTTTCTGGCAAATGCATGGAGCGAACTGGAATACGTCAATCGTGAGCAGGACCTTGGTGTCGAGGGACTGCGCAAAGCCAAGGCATCTTACCATCCAGCTCACATGGTTGAAAAGTTCATTGTGCGACCAAAATAGCCAGCTATGCATTTCAGCTTCATAAGGCCGCTGTCTGTGGTACAATACCCCCGTTACACTGTTGCAGTATCTCATATGAGTGTGAGCAATAACCCATGTCCGAACACGCCTCTTCCCCAGAGCACAATCACACGGGTTTGATTTCCAGCACCTGGCTTGGCGTTGCAGCTATTGCAGCCGCCGCAGCGGTGTTGCGATATGCAGGCATTCATTGGGGCTTACCCAATGAATGCCATATGTTCAGCTACCATCCCGACGAGTTCCATTCGCTCCGTGGCGCTCTCGCGATGGCGTCAGGTGACATGAACCCGCACTTTTTCAACTATGGCAGTCTCTACTTGTATATGGTTGGCTATGCATCCATATGGTTCTCCGGCATTGACGCAGCGGCAATCGGCTTCGATCAGCTTCCGGCGCTGCTGCGGTCATGGACGCTCCTGGGGCGTTACGTTACAATTTTCTCCGCCGTAGCTACGGTCCCCGTGGTCTATCTGCTGGGCCGCAAAATGGTGAACAACACCATCGGCATTGTGGCCGCAGCGATTTTCGCAGTGTTACCCATTCACGTGCTGCACTCTCACTATGCGACTGTCGACATCACTCAGACACTGTTTGTGGCGATGACGCTGCTATTCGCGCTGAAGCTCTACGAGGACCCCGCTAACCGCTGGAACTACATTCTGGCTGGTCTGGCCGCAGGACTGGCCACATCAGTGAAATACAACGGTGCGCTCGTAATGATTGCGCCGATCATGGCATTTCTTCTGGTCAAGCCTTGGAAACGCGATGATATTCCAGCATGGAAATACCTGATTGTCATGGTTGCAGTCGCCTTTGCCGCTTTTGCATTCACCTCGCCCTACACATTCAGCGACTGGGAGAATGCGAAGAATGACATCATGTTCGAGATCAATCACATGCGCACTGGCGAAGAACCTGCGAGGAGCGCAGACCCGAACGGTCTTCTTTTCCATGCTTTCAGCCTGCTGATCACAACCACCGGAGCCGCCGCTCTGGCTGTGCTTGGAGGATTTGCGCTTCTGCGCGATGCAAAGTATCGTGGTCAGGCCATTATTGTCGTGACGTTCGCGATTCTCTGGCTGGCGATGATCTCCGCATCTGGAGTGCGATATATGCGCTACGAAATGGCGCTGACGCCTGTCATCGCATTGCTGGCCGCCGCGACACTAATGTTATGGCCGCGCAAATCAACACTGTGGAAGTTGGCGGGGATTATTGGAGTGGCCTGCGTCTTTGGTCTCGGAAGCTACTACAGTTGCGCGATAGACGGTCAGCTACTAAAGCCTGATGATCGAGATCAACTCCTGTGGGTTGTCGCCGACATCGTACCGCAATATGACCGCGTCGGCATGATCTGGGAACCGTGGTTCCAGTCTCCCCCATTTGATTACGTGAATGGCGGTGCTGTGTTGCGGAGACAGCCGGCATTCCAGCAGTTCTCCCGAGAAGTCCGTCAATACGTCGCACTTGGAATGGATGCAGATGCACTGACGAAGCTCAAGCCGTTTGCCATTGTTTACAGCAACTTCGAGATGCGCGATGGGCTCCGAGCTGGTGAACAATCATCTGAAAAATTCATGAGTGCTCTGCAAGCATCTTACCAGAAGTTTACCACGGTGCAGTCACGTGCCCCGCTTGCCGGTGTGCTGGGATGGGTTCCTGCACAGGACTGGCTCTACGCATTTCCAGAGCTGAACGTCTGGGTAGACCGCGATGCTGCAATCCTCGGTAATGAGGGTACTGTGGAGCGGACACCATAGAAATGCAGATACTTTTGCCTCCTGAAAAATCGATATTGCGCCTGCTTGTAATAGCCGGATTGTTTCTGACGATTGTGTACCCCGCGGGTGCCGAGCGTTTTGCAGCATTTATGTCACGTGGACCGATACCATATGTCCAAGGCCAGTTGATTACCGTGTCCCGTGGGCGCGTCACCTCCGGTGACTACTGCAATCCCGCTTGGGGAGATTGCAATGAGGACGGGCTTCCGGATCTGCTGCTCGGTTCTGACTACGGCGATCTCGTTTTGTACGAACGCAGTGCTAATGGTCTCTTTGCGCCTCCGCAGGTCATGCTGCCCCCGCCTCTATCACTGCTGAATGATGCCGACCATCAAGCATTGTGCCCCACTGTGTGTGACCTTGATGGCGACGGCCGGAATGATATTGTAATCGGCCACGGCGCTCAGTTGTTCGCCTACTGGGGCAGCGAGAGTCTGGCAGTCGCTCACCGCCTGCAAACTGTCGATCAGAAGCCGCTTTTCCCCTCTCCAGTCAACAGTATAGCACCAGAGGTAATTGACTTTGATGGAGACGGAGACCTCGATATCGTGGCAGGCGACAGCTCAGGACGGGTGTGGTGGATCCCCAATCAGTCGACGGGGCGACCGTCGCTGTCTGGCGCCATCCCTCTGGTCCTCTCTTCGGGAGCTCCTGTAAAGGTCTACTCGCGCGCACGTCCGACCGTTGGCGACTTTGATGGCGACGGCACGCTTGACGTCATGGTGGGTGGTGGCGATGGGGCACTCATGCTCTATAGAGGAACGTCGAGTGGGTTGGCAGAGCCATCGCGTCAGAACTTGGAGCAAGTTGAGCCGACGCCTATTTCGCCATTATTCGCGGATCTGAATGGCAATGGCGCTGCCAATCTGCTGATAGGTGATGCGAGTGGTTTTGTGAGGTCATATAGCATTGCTGGGGGCCAGCTCAGTGCATCGGGCTATCTGTTTGGGCAGGACGTGCCGTTTGATGTGGGTCAATACGCAGCGGTCACTTCAGCCGACTATGATGGCGACGGCGACCTGGATGTATTGGCAGGGGGGGCTGACGGCTACATTCGCGTTTCATTCCGCAATGCGGATGGGTATTCAGAACCAGCTCTGATCACCGATGGGCGCGGAGAACCAGTTCGTGTTGAAGCCTCAACGCCAAGATGTGCCTGGCCACGTGTAGTTGATGTCGATGGCAACGGCACACTCGATCTCGTAGCTGGCAACGCAAACGGCCACGTCGAGCTGTGGCTTAATCATGGGCATCTGCAGTATGCAGGCCTCATGAAGATGGCCGGTTCACCCATTCACGTCAATGGTCTGGCTGCGATCGAAATGACAGACTATGATGGTGATGGTGATGCCGATCTTTTTGTTGGCTGTGCCCCCATACCGGGGACCCACATATCCATTTCAGACAGCGCGCTGCCACAATTCGTGTTTCCGGAAGGCGGCCTGATTTATTGGGAAAACGTGGTATCAAAAAGTGGCGGTATGCCTGTGTTCGTGAAAGCTGTCCGGCTTCTGGGCTTTATCGGTGATGGTGACGAGGCCACGGCGCGTACATATGCAGGCATCCTCGGCCTCCGCGTGATTGAGCCGCTTGAGCTGCGTCACAATAAATGGAGTTTTCTCGTTGGAACAGCGCGAGGATGGTACAAGTTCGTAAGCGGAAACCCCCGCTCTGCATACCCGACTCTCACGCTCCCAGGAGATCCGGAGGAGATTGCACGGGCTCCGATTCCACCACTTTTCAGCATGACGGCTGTGCGACAACCAACGGGCAGTGTTTACAAATACGGGCTTCTGTGCGGCAGCGCTGAATATGGTTTCATAAGCTATTACACGCCAGAAATAGCTTCACAACTGTTCAGCGACGAATGAGTGATTGCAATATATCTATAATGTACGGGGCACCAGAGAAAATGAGTGGAAGCGTCTGGGCTGTGAGGACTGACTGGGCTGGCGTGGTGGGCGGCGTGACAAGCCGGGGTGAGCATGCCCCAGAGGATAAGCTCTCCGGCCACAATATTTCGTACCGGATCGGCGACGACGAATCCAAAGTGGCCAGCACCCGCGCGCAGATTCTCGCGGAAATGGGCGCAAGCGGATGGCCAGTCATTCGTGCACATCAGGTCCATGGTGCGGACGTAACGACAGTCAGAGCTGCAGACTACGAGAAATATGACATTTGCCCGTCCGGGTTGTCAGTGGGGCGCGCGGATGGGCTTGTCACGCAGGAGCAGCGCGTCGTACTGAATCTCGCATATGCAGACTGCACTCCTGTACTGCTGTATTGTCCGGATCCTTTGAGCGTCGGTGTGCTTCATGCAGGCTGGCGGGGGACGGCCGCTCAGATCGCCATCAATGGTATTGAGGCGATGATCGCGTTGGGGTGTCAACCGGCCAATATTTCGGCATTGATCGGGCCCGCCATCTGCGCAGCCTGCTATGAGGTCGGCTCGGAAGTGGTTGAGGCGATGAGTGCCTTGCCAGGCTTTGCTCATATCTCGTCGGCATGGCCAGAAGATCACGTGGGGCTCGCAGAACTGAACCGCGAGACACTACTCTGGTGCGGGCTTTCCGCCGGGGCAATCCAGCTCTCAGACCTCTGCACAAAGTGTGGAGCCGTACCTATGTTCTCGTACCGAGGTAGCGGCGGCGGAATGGGGCTTCATGGCGCATTCATAGCTATTGCGTAGTTGGGACTTCTGCGGTGAAGATGCCTCAATCCGGCTCGCGGGTGCGTTGCAGATCAACTGGCCGATAGAAGATGCCAGGCTTTCCATCCTGGCCTTTTTCGATGATGCTGTGCTGCCGCAATTCATCGAGCTTCTCTTCAAACCCCACACGGTAGTGTGCGCCGCGACTCTCGCGGCGATTAATCGCTGCGAATGTCATAAGTTCAGCCATAAGAAGGGCATTCGCGGTTTCCATTTCTGAACGGTTGGGCGTGTCTGTCAGGTGTATTTTCTGCCTCAGGACTTCGAGTCCGTGGACTGCATTGCGCAGCGTCGAGTCAGAGCGTATTACGCCCATATTATCCCACATTATGTCGCGCAGATCATGGTAGAGGCCACTGCCGACGTCGGCTGGTCTTATTGCCTGCGTGACGCGTTTTGCGATATTCACATCCAGCTCACTTTCAGCGCTCATGGCTCTGGCCGCACGTGGCCCAAATACCACTCCCTCAAGCAGGCTGTTTGATGCGAGGCGATTTGCTCCGTGCACGCTGACACACGCACACTCCCCGACTGCATACAGCCCTGGAATTGATGACTGACAGTCGACGTTCACGTCGATTCCGCCCATGTAGTAATGCGCTGCCGGACACGCTGGCACCGGCTCCTCCGGTACGAGGAACCCTTTGTCGCGGCATTCCTGTGCAATGCTTGGGAAGCGGGTATCCATGCGGTCACGCCCAATAGGCTCCAGATCGAGATAGACGAATGGCTGGTGTGCAGCTTTCATTTCCTGGATGACCGCCCTTGCGACTTGATCACGCGGGGCGAGATCGCCCATTGGGCTATATCTCCGCATAAACGCTTCCCCGCGGTGATTGAGCAACCTGGCTCCATCGCCGCGCAGCGCTTCAGACAGGAGGAATTTGGGAAACCCGGGTGCGGCAAGCGCCGTCGGGTGGAACTGCACGAATTCAACATCTTTCAGACGTGCACCGGCACGATAAGCCATTGTGATGCCGTCAGCAGTCACAACCGCTGGATTCGTGGTAACGCGGTAGAGGCAGCCTACACCGCCGGTTGCGACAGCGGTTGCTTTGGCCGTCAATAAAAGGGG
>CAYSRY010000015.1:20379-23676 GCA_964433395.1 uncultured Armatimonadia bacterium
AAGATCAATTGCCTGTATACCGACACAACGTCCCTCGTCTACCAGCAGGTGTACTGCCTGCGTGTACTCAAAGACTTTAATTGTCTCGGTTTCCTGGACGCGCGCGACCAGAGCACGTTCGATCTCTGCACCAGTTGCATCGCCATCAGAATGGATAATTCGCCTCTGTGAATGTGCTGCTTCACGCCCAAATGCAAAGTCTCCATTTTGGCAATCAAATTCAGCCCCGAATTCGATGAGTTTCAGCACCGCAGCCGGGCCTTCGTACGTGAGAATTTCGCATGCCGGTACATCGCAGAGGCCATCACCGGCAGCGATAGTGTCCCTCAGATGCAGCTCGGGATCATCTTCGACACTGAGAGCAACAGCTATACCGCCTTGGGCATATGGGGTTGACCCCTGTCGGATAACATCTTTTGTGACGACAGCAACGCGACCAGCGTCGGCAAGGTGGATTGCCGTCCACAGTCCTGCCACACCCGAGCCTACGACGATGAAGTCATACTCCAAATGTCTGCAATCAGCCACTTGATGTCTCTTCCTCTGTCACGGCGTCATTCATGCTGCCAGTCCGGTACCCCCGGAGGTCGGCAACAACCTGCTTGAATCCCAAAGCTGTAAAATGGCTTATCACTTTGTTCCGTACCGCCTCGTCAACAAGCATCGGGAGTTCGGTCGGCAGCACTTCAATGCGAGCACATTCATCGACATGCCGTACACGTACCTGTGTGAATCCCAGATTTCGAAGAGCAGTTTCCGATTCATCAATCTGGCGCAGCACTTCCAAGCTTATCGTCGTACCGTATGGTATGCGTGAGGCCAAGCAAGCCATGGATGGCAGGCCGGCAGTAGGAAGCCTCATCTCGCATGCAAGCCTGTTAACGTCCGCTTTATTGAGACCGGCTTCACTCAACGGCGACCGTATGCCTAACTCTCGTACCGCTCGAGCTCCAGGACGGAAATCCTCCGCATCGTCGGTGACAGTACCATCCGCAACATAGGCTAAACCATAGTGGTTCATCATCGCCAGCAATTCAGAAAACAGCACACGCTTGCAGTGATAACACCGTTCGGGCGTATTCGCAACAAAACCGGGAATGCTCAAATGGTCCAATCGCTCCACGACATGCTGTACACCAACAATGCGGGCAACTTTCCTCGCCCGCTGCAATTCGCACTCCGGAAAAGCCACAGAAGCAAAAGTCACACCAATACAACGGTCGCCCAGCATATCAGCAGCGACCGCCAGCATTACGGAACTATCGAGACCGCCGCTGAACGCCACCAAGACACTCTGCATTTTTGCAACAATCTGTCTCAGCTTTTGACAGCGGTCTGCATATGTCTCATCCACACCAATGCACGAGGAACCTCTCAATTTCTGCCTCCCGCACACATGCACTAATCGGCATGAGCATGTATCGTAAGCCAGCGCGCCGGTGATGTCAACCTGCCTCAGACAAACCTTTCGCTCACTGGCTGATCGCAATTCACTATAGTCGCCGTCATAGCGCCCCTATAGCTTCCCCCCAGTTGACTTTGCCTCGTCTGTGTAATAGTATAATGCATGAAAGAACATGTGAGACGCGGCTCCGTCAAACAATTGGATAGTCGGGATCCGCCTCAGGGCGTCCCGGCTTTTAGTTTTCCTGTTCTCGCTTATTCAGTTAGTCCCTGCAATATGTTGTGATGGTGAAGTAATTGGAAGAACATACCGGCACATCGAATCAGTGTCGTCAATCGCCGTCGGCCCGTATAGAAATACCCGCTGACATACTGCCACTGGTATTGGGGAGCCGCGACGCGAACATCCGCGAAATAGAAGAACATTTTGATGTGCGTGTGGCACCATCAGACGAAGCAATATTGGTGTATGGAGCGCCAGACAACGCAGATAGAGCAGTTGAGGCTTTGGAGGCTCTCCAGCGTCTCGTGACGGAGGGACGCCAGGCAACAACTCGCGATGCGAACATGGTGCTGCAATCAGTGGAGGAAGGGAACGACACCACGGTCACCGATGCTGTCACAGACTCGATTGTGATCACTCATCGGGGCAAACCAGTGCGTCCACAGACAGTTGGTCAGGCGCGATATGTGCAGACAGTACGTGAGAACGACTTGGCGTTCTGCATCGGTCCCGCAGGGACGGGCAAGACCTTCCTTGCCATGGCCCTTGCTGTGGCAGCGTTGCGCAACGGCGATGTCAGTCGCATTGTGCTGACACGTCCAATCGTCGAAGCGGGCGAACAACTTGGTTTCCTGCCTGGCGATGTAGTTGACAAGGTGCAGCCCTATCTCCGTCCGCTTCACGACTCTCTCAACGACATAATCGGCTTTAACCGCTTTCAGCGGCTCATGGCCAAAGGTGTCATTGAAGTCATGCCATTGGCCTACATGCGTGGCAGGACAATCAATGACGCCGTGATGGTGCTTGACGAAGCCCAGAACAGCACTCCTTCTCAGATGAAGATGTTCCTGACGCGTATGGGGTTCGGGTCGAAGATGGTGGTCACTGGAGACACTACCCAGACTGACCTGCCAGACAATGTAGAATCTGGTCTGAACCACTCCCTCCAGGTGCTGAAGAACGTCAAAGGTATTGGCATCTGTGAGCTGCGCAAGAGCGATATAGTCCGACATGCACTCGTGCAGCGAATAGTTGAGGCATACGAGGAATCCGACAAGGAGGCACGCAGCAGCCATAGCACCCCTCAGTATCGCCACCAGGCCAGAGACATCTCGTCTGGCACTGAGGCCTGAAGTCTGGTTGCTGACTGTCATGCCGAAAAATCATGGCCGCCACAATACGAGCAGTTTACATTTATTCGGTCACGCAGTGAGTGACGCGGGCGTTCGCAAGCTGGTGACAGCGATCCTGACAGCCTTGCTTGTGTTCCTGCTTTTACTCTGGCGCCTGCAACCCGAGCGTGTATCGCTCGACATCGGTGACGTAGCTCTCCACACGATCACAGCCAATCGCGCGGCAGTATATGTAGATATGGCGGAGACAGAACGTCTTCGCTCCGAAGCTCGCCAAAACGTCAATCCAGTGTACAACCGTGACCCCGGTGCCACTGCTGTTGCGGAACGCACCGTAGAAGACGCTTTCTCCGCTGCAAAAGCCGTTCGCGCTGAGCAAGATCTGACACCACCAGCAGAAAAAATAGAATTACTGCGCAGCAGGCTTGACGATCTGAGTCTCAGTTCTGCCACTCTGCGCCTGCTGCTCGAGATGCCAGAGGCAAAGCTGGAACGCCGCCGCGCTTCAGTCCTTGAAATCGTTCGCAAGATGATGCA
>CAYSRY010000016.1:0-1814 GCA_964433395.1 uncultured Armatimonadia bacterium
TTTACCGCGGCTGCTGGCACGTAGTTAGCCGTGGCTTCCTCCAGAGGTACCGTCAAACCTCATTAAAAATGAGGCTTTCATCCCTCTTGACAGAAGTTTACGACCCGAAGGCCTTCTTCCTTCACGCGGCGTCGCTGCATCAAGCTTTCGCTCATTGTGCAAGATTCCCTGATGCTAACTCCCGTAGGAGTCTGGACCATGTCTCAGTCCCAGTGTGGCCGATCATCCTCTCAGACCGGCTACCCATCGTCGCCTTGGTGAGCCGTTACCTCACCAACTAGCTAATGGGCCGCGGGCCTATCCTTGAGCGGATCGCTCCTTTACTAGCACTGACCTGCGCCAGTGTAGACTATCGGGTATTAGCACAAGTTTCCCTGCGTTGTCCCCGTCTCAAGGGCAAGTTACCCACGTGTTACTCACCCGTGCGCCACTCTCCACAACCGACGTCTCTCCGAAAAGATCAGTCAGTCATTTCTCGTTCGACTCGCATTCATTAAGCGCGCCGCCAGCGTTCGTCCTGAGCCAGGATCAAACTCTCCATTGAAATATGGGACCCCAAAAACGGGGCTCTCTGTCCCCGTATGAGGTGAACTTCTTATTGGCTCTTAACAGACTTTGGCGTCTTTTCACGCTATTCAGTTTTCAAAGATCACTTCGCTTTGGGACGTCAAGTGTAGCAAAAGTCAACTCTACTGTCAAGCTCTTTCTTTCGCCATCTCACCAAAACGCCCACTTGCCAATTCCAACCAACGCCACCACCGTAACGCCGGCAGGTTCGGAGTATAGCCACTCTCAAAACCTTTGTCAAGCCATTTGTTCAAGCTCGACAACTCTGCCCTCTCGCAATGGCTAAACCAACCACTCACGACAGAAACCGGAGTATAAAACCATATATACCTCTTGTCAAGACCCCCCTATCAACAACCTCAGATTTCTGGTCTCAGGCTACACAGTCTGAAGCGCATCTTGCGCGGATTCCCCATGTCGCTTATCATCGTTAGGTTATGCAGCACAAAGAGTCCTGTTATCCACACCAACTAACCTCTGTGGATGGAGCGTCACCAACATGGCCAAGAACATATTCATAGCCGGTTCAAGCCAACACAGCGGCAAAACGCTGATCGCGTTCGGTCTGCTTGCAGCTTTCTCAAAGCGTGGGCACAGGGTAACGTATATGAAGCCCGTTGGCCAGCGCACCGTACAGATGGGCTTGGACCACGTCGATGAGGATGTTGCGCTCATCCATGACATCCTGCGTCTTCAATCACCCCCGAAGGCAAGTAACCCTGTCACCATACCGTCTGGCTACACGCGCAACTTCCTGTTGAGAGGCGGCAGCAGTTCTGATTTGATGGCAGAGATCGAGACCTCATATGATCTGGTTGTGGGAACCGGTGCAGACCAGGCAGATATTTGCATTATTGAAGGCACCGGACATGCGGGTGTAGGCACTGTTGTCGGCCTCTCCAATGCGACAGTCGCCCATCTTCTGAATGCACCCACACTCTTGGTAACTGGCGGCGGCATTGGCCGCCCAATTGATGAGTTTGCTTTGAACGACGCATTGCTACGCCAGGAGCATGTGCCGTGCCTTGGCGCTATCGTAAACAAGGTGCAAGAAAGCGGCTTGAGCAAGGTGCAGCCCGCCCTTAACGCATGGTTTGACCGTAATTCCGTACCTCTGCTCGGAGTGGTGCCCTATCGCCCCCGCCTGTCTCGCATAACCTTACGCCAGATCGTTGCCGAAACCGGATGTAGCGTTTTGAATGGAGCAGAGATGCTGGATCTGATGATTGACGAATGCGTTGTCGGTG
>CAYSRY010000016.1:1824-4119 GCA_964433395.1 uncultured Armatimonadia bacterium
TCCCCTCTTCAAGCCTGGAGTTCTCGCGATCATGCCTGGGGACCGCTATGATCTCGTCCTTGCAGCCCTCAGTTCGCATAGACAGAGCAGCGAAGGCTATGAGATGGGAGTATCAATCTGTTTGACAAGCGGGCAACTGCCTGGTGAGGACATTATGCGGCTGGTCAAGGCCACACGGATGCCTGTGCTGTCAACCACAACTGATACCTATACAAGTACGTCTATTATTTCCGATCTCGTTGCCAAGACTCACCCCAATGACAAAGAGAAGCTTGTCATCGCCGAGAATCTTGTCGCTGACTTCGTCGATGTTGACAGAGTGTTGCATCTTATTGGTGCGGCCTGAGAACTCACTACCCATAAGCAGCCGTGCTGAAGGTATTACAGCATGAGAGGACGATGCACACGATGTTGAGTGACCTTGAGATCGCACAGCAGGCCTGTTTGCGCCCCATAGTGGACGTCGCCGCCGATATTGGCATTGAACAAAGCGAGCTGTACCACTACGGCAAGCATATGGCCAAAGTAGATATTGACATCCAAAGGCGCCTGCAGAACAGGCCTGACGGCAAGCTGGTACTAGTGACGGCCATTACCCCGACACCATTGGGTGAGGGTAAAACCGTAACCACTCTGGGGCTTGGGCAAGCACTTCGTTATATTGGAGAGCAGGCCGTCTGCACAATCCGTGAGCCTTCAATGGGTCCAACTTTCGGCATCAAAGGCGGCGCATGCGGTGGCGGCAATGCACAAGTTGTGCCTATGGAAGACATTAACCTGCATTTTACCGGCGACATTCACGCTGTAGGATCCGCTAACAATTTGTTGGCGGCGATGATCGATGCCAGTCTGTGGCATGGTAACCCGCTGAATATTGATCCTAAGACAATCAGTTGGAACCGTGGCGTCGACATGAACGATGTCGCCCTGCGGAATATCATCACCGGGCTCGGTGGCCGACGTGGAGGAGTGCCACGGGAGACGCAATTCGATATCACCGTGGCATCTGAGGTCATGGCAATACTGGCACTCACTTCGGGCATACACGATATGCGCGACCGCTTTGCGCGAATGCTTGTCGCATTGGATAAGTATGGCAACCCCATCACTGCCGAACAGCTCGATGCTCCTGGAGCAATGACTGTCCTGATGCGGGACGCAATCAAACCAAACATCGTCCAGGGACTCGACGGTGGCGCAGTGTTTGTGCATGCTGGACCGTTTGCAAACATAGCCATAGGCACCAGCTCACTGCTTGCGGACAAAATCGCGTTGAAGCTGGCGGACTATGTGGTAACTGAGGCTGGGTTCGGTGCAGACTGCGGAGCAGAAAAGTTTCTGAATATCAAATGCAGAATCGGTGGCATCACACCATCGGCGGTTGTGATAGTGGCGACCGTGCGTGCGCTCAAGCTTCACGGAGGAGCGTTTGAATTTCGCCCCGGATGGAAGCCTCCACAGGATGAGATCAACCGCGAAAATGTATCTGCTGTGCGCGAAGGCTGCCAGAATCTCACCAAACATATTGAGAACATGCGGAAAATGGGACTGCCAGTTGTTGTTGCTGTTAACGTTTTTCCTGCAGACACGGGCGAGGAGATAGCCACCGTAATCGAACAGGCACTGGCGGCAGGGGCGAGTGCCGCAGTCACGAGCCATGTGCACTCAGACGGAGGGGCAGGGGGTGTAAATCTGGCACGAGCAGTGATGGCTGCTTGTGACGAACCCAGCCATTTCGATTACCTCTATCCGCTGGAGGCATCAATCAAAGAGAAAATCGAGATTATAGCCACTGAGGTGTACGGCGCTGATGGCGTGGAGTACTCGCCGATTGCAGAGCGCAAAATACGCGAGTTCACCGGACGTGGATACGATTCATTGCCAATATGCATGGCCAAGACGCAGCTATCGCTGTCGCACGATCCGGCCTTGAAAAACAGGCCAAGCGGTTTCACAGTACCAATCCGTGATATCAGGTCATCGCTCGGTGCTGGCTATTTATATCCACTCTGCGGTGAGATGCAGACTATGCCGGGGCTGCCCTCTAACCCCGCGGCCGCCACTGTGGACATTGACGCAGATGGAAGGGTTGTTGGGCTGTTCTAAACGCGTATATACATTGCACACAGACAATACCACTCAGTCGTATAATGCACAGAAAAGACGCCCAGCAAAGTGCTGGGCGTCTGATTGTACTGCAATAAAGCGCTGAAGCATGCTAACCATTGCCATCTGCATTTTCCAGGACACGTGTAAGCCATGCAGGTGGTCCGAGCAGCAGCCGAACGGGGCCAT
>CAYSRY010000016.1:4155-23320 GCA_964433395.1 uncultured Armatimonadia bacterium
CTGTCCGCAGATTTACAGCCAGACTCTGTCTGGCTTCTTCTCTTATACCCGAAAGCAGCGCATAGCCATGTCCGGGCGTCACAGCTGCCTCTTGCAGCTGGAAATTCTCAATGGTCGCCACTACGTCTTCGTCACCAGTGAACCATTCCTTGATGACCCGTGTCACCGGTTTGCCATCTACCTCTTCGGTCTTTACAACGAGACTTTGGCTCTTGTTGAGCAGCCATTGCTCCTTCTCCGGCGCAAAGAAACCCCTCTTCTCTGTCCATGATGGAGATGCCGCCGCGAGATCGAGCTCCCAGTATCTCGGCCCTTGCTCGCTATCCATTGCAACGACTGGATTTGGCAAGTGCCAGTATACGTGCAGAAGTCTGGTTGACGTCGGAAGAGCCACGGTTCTGGCCTGCCGCGGGTCATCGTCAAGGCCACCCCACGCGAACTCCCACGCCGCCCCTACCATCAGGCGCCGGCCTGCAGCCCATTGCGTCCCGTCACTATTGACTGCAGCCTCAGTAACGTCGAAAGCACTCTGAATTACTTTCGCAGTTTTTGCCTGCCCGGGAGCCAGGTAGAGCAATTGATGTCCTGATCGCGACGTGCGTCGTTTCGCGATCACTGAACCGTTATCCTGGGGATAGTAGTCATTGACGCCAGAGAGTAACAAGGTCGGATTCGTACCTGCAAGCGAGACCTGCATCAGGTTCCCGTTCAGATTTGGATCGCCAGGCAGTTCGGCAATATATAGCACTGAATATTGCCAGTCGCTGAGCGGCCCACCATAGCGAAATGCGCTATCAGTGGCTGTATAAAGATAGAAGACATTTTCGTAACTGAATATCAATACATATCCCGGTGTCTCGACCTGTGCGTAGACCTCGCCTGGTAGTGCCAACCTCAAAGACGCGTCGGGGAAGACTTCCGGTCGGCAGAAGGCGATTTTCAACTCCGCAATACTGACGTTCAGCCGCTTCGCAAGATCTGCTCTGCAGGCGTCGCCAATTGCAGGGGCGGAAACATCAGCTCCACCAGCCACGGATTGAATTCTGTTTATGTCTGCCAGTACGACTCGACGTGTCATATCCGTGTGATATTCGTAGCGTCGGCCCGCTCCTTCAAGTACGATACGGTAACCGGGCGTAATGACCTGTAGATACATTGCATCGCTTCTGTGCACTCCCAGCCCTGTATCCGGCCACTCCACCGCTTCATATGCCACTACTTTGATTATATCGGGTGCTATCTGCAGTGTCTCTGCCATGCGGCTGATCGCATGCTGCAGCGGCAGACCACTTCTTTCAGGCGTCAAAATATCCGCACGACCAATACTAGCCACCAACATTATCAGCATAAAAATCACCATACAGCGCTTGCTATTCACAGCGATGACCTCCCCAAATAATACAATGCGCCTGTTCATGTTTATACATATTAGAAGCCAGAGACATGCAGATTGTTCCCAAACAAATCAATCATAATTCATTGCGTACACCCTCAAGTCAACTTTCTTCGTCATAATAATCCCAACGGTGCTCTGAACACGCACATGGCAATATAAAGCGTCAGACTTCCCAGCCTGCGCTGGTGGAATAGCGCAAATCCTGTTAGAATAGAATCTATACTGTAATTGGAGGTGTCCCGCGTGTCAGATTGCATATTCTGTAAAATCGCTTCAGGAGAGATCCCAGCGAAGCTTGTCTACGAGGACGACCTTTGCGTCGCATTTGAAGATCTCAATCCCGTCGCTCCCGTGCATGTCCTCATCATTCCCCGACAACACATCGCCCACATTGCTGACGCGAGTGAAAGCGATAGAGAGCTCATCGGACATCTTTGCCTTGCATGTGACAAGGTAGCCAAAATAAAGGGGATCGCCGGCGAGGGGTACCGTATCGTCACGAATAAGGGCGAGAAAGCCGGCCAGACGGTATTCCACTTGCACATGCACCTCATAGGCGGCCGCGACATGCAGTGGCCACCAGGGTAGAACGCCACATGGCCTCTGATCTGATTGTTACGACATCACGCAATGGAGCGGCGCAATTTCACGCTGAAGCAGAGCACTGGGCTCGTGCGCTTGGAACAGTAGCTGTATCGCGTGTTGGCAGCATCGCAGACACCTGTGACCGCGCAGGCGTGAAGGGTGCCCTGATTGTGGGGGCCAACGGGCCACGTTACCTCGAACCGGCTATCGGCTTGGAGTATTTCTTCCATCCGAGCATGGCGCGAGCACGCATCAAGAACATCAGAACTGGCCATCCCGACCCAATGATCACAGCAATGGACCTAGGCCCCGGAGATACAGTACTCGACTGCACAGTGGGACGCGCAAGTGACGCGCTTGTCGCCGCATTCATCACGGGGGAAAATGGGCGGGTCGTGGGCATCGAGAAATCACCCATAATTGCTCAACTCACCATCCACGGGGCTGCCAACTACGTTGACACAAGTCCGCGCATTACAAACCTCCTGCGACGCCTCGAAATCCACGAAGCCGATTACAACGAATTTCTGCCCATATGTGCCAGCAACAGCTTCGGCGTAGTCTATTTCGACCCCGTCTTTCACGAGCCAGTCTTAGCATCAAAAGCCATGAAACCGCTACGAGCTATTGCTGACAAATCGACAGTTACGCCACGCGCATTTGCTGAGGCGCTGCGGGTGGCCCGCCGCCGAGTGGTTATCAAGCAGGCGGTCGGTACGCCGCTTTGGGATCAACTTGGCATCACTGAAGTACGTGCGAACAGCACTCAGCGAATCGAGTACGGCTATGCTATGGTAAATGATGATTAGTATTTGCACTCTTATTCATCGCATCGTCCGGTCTTCGCTTTCCTCCCAGCACCACAAACCCTGCGCAGAGCAGTAACGCCAGCCCAGTCACACACACACCAGTATGGAGGCGCGGAGTGCTGTAGTTCATTTCCACCACATGGCGCCCCGCTGACAATGCTATCCCCATGAAGGCTGTATTAACCGTCGAAATCTCCATTGGCGCGCCATCAACAGTCGCTTTCCAACCTGGATAGGCGTTGTTAGTAACAATGAGGTACCCGGCCTGAGCACTCTCGGCAACAAGCGAGATCCCCCTGCTGTCCCAGCGTTCCACCTCAACATGCTCAGAAGCCGTCGAGGCGACGGCAAGGTTTTCTGTCGGTAGGAGATTCTGCCCATAGGCCACATTGAGAAGTCGCGAATTCGGAGCGCCAGAGACCTCATTCGCAGCGTCATCCGCTAGACACCCGACGTCCGCCGTGCCATGTGCAATGTATGCCAGACCCACATAAGCCGGATTACGCAGCACCGCCATTCCCTCGACAACGCTCATCAATTCCCAACCCTCAAACTTCGCGGCTCGCTTCTCACTTACAACCGCATACTCAACTCCAACCATCGCCGCCACCTGCGGCTTATACAAATAGGGTTCCAGCAATCTACGAAGGTTGGCTTGGTTCGCCAGTTCAAGCGGGTCATAGATACGATAGCTCGCCAGACCATGTGCCACATTCAGATTCTCACGAGGCACGAAATAGTCTGCGATACTGGGGTTTGCATGCGCTACGGCATCCACAGCCTGTCGACTGCTCAGTATGTCTGCATCCTGTTCGTAATAGTATCGTCCACTCGCAGGAAAGACAGGCAGAGAAGCTGTAACAACTGGGCGCTCCTCGAACAGGTCCGCAGATTCGTACGGATCGTACGCAGACATCATGAGCCCCGACTCAAGCGTCATCCCTGCAAGCACCAGGCCAAAACAGACACCGCTGCCCCAGCGTCTCGCATTCATCCCAAACAGACCAATACCCGCAAGCAACAGCGCTCCCGCAGCGTAGGGAAATGTACTCACTGGGGCAATAACTCGAGCCCTGTAAGCGGCGGCCACTCCTGCGGATATGTCGCCATCTCCAACCGCGGAAGGCATCGGCAATCTTCCTGCTTCAACCAGCTTCTCGATAGCCTGCGATGCCACCGGCGTTGCAGCCAGTGCGCTGACATACAGCAACATGAGCACGCCTGCAGACCAGAGCATCCACTTCGACAGTTTTTTTACGTCGGCGCTATAGCCACTATCCGCAAGTCTACCCAATGCCATCGCGGCAAGGACCCCAAGCAATAGCGAAGTGACAAATAGCCAGCGCGCCGGGCATCGAAATGTGCCAAAATATGGAACGTGGCATAGGATACGATACAGCGGCGTACTTCCGCCGAGCGCCAGAAGCAGAGCAGTGCAACAGACGAGAACTAGCGCCTTTACAGTGTGGTTCCGTGCTCGCATCAAAAGCCAGACGACGAGCATGAGTGGTACCAGGCCAACGTAGGGGTGCAATTCCTGGTGGTTCCACAAACCATGGTACGTCGCATCATTTGCCCCGAACAGATTCGGGATTACGAAACGGGTGAGGTGCGCCAAAGGGAGTGAGTAAGCAGTGCAGAATTCGTAACCGCCGGCTGTATCACGAACCGAATGATCGCTCAGTTCCATCATCGGCCATGCCTGCACCGCCCCAATACCCAGACCGATGATACAGCAGATCAATAGGAACGCGGCACATTTACCGACAAGTCGCTGCGGTGAGGTTCGATGAACTAACCATAACTCTGCTCCGAGCATCAGCGTCGCTGTGATGACTCCCATGCCAGCGATCTGAGGGTACGCTGCCAGGAACTGAAGGCCAACCATAGCACCTGCAACAGCCCCCCACCGAACTACACTCCGTGTGGCGGCCATGCGAGCCGCATAGCAAACATATGGGATAAAGGCTGCCGCTCCGATCATACTGAGGTGATCGACATGCGCAAGCATCGCGCCCATAGTTGCAAACACGACCGCTCCAGCCACAGCGGGCACGCGATCTACACCATAGGAGCGGACTAACAGATACGCCCCGAGTGCCGCTATAATCAAGCACAATAGTGTGGATAATATCATAGCGCTCAATGTGCTGACAGGCAGATAGAAGGGGATGTTCAGAGGGAAGAAGAAGCCCATCTGACCATTGGAACCTCCGGGAAAGCCACAACCAGCAAGGGGGATCCATGCCCCGATGCCGAATGCAGGCTGGTGCCGGAGGTAGTGATGCCAAGGGTAAAACGCCATCACAGAATCATAGGTCAGAAAATAATGTCCCGTCACAATAGGAATGTTGGCCAAAGCCACCACTCCAACACACATTGCCCAACCTGGGATACGCTTGCATCGTTCGAACACAATTATCTCCCAAAGTATCCAGAAACAGGATGGCCAGCAGGTGCTGAGGGGTCTGCAGGTGACGGCGCCCATCCATAGGCACGGTTCGAGCTTGAACTGATAGTCTTCTGTGTTACAATACTCAGAATCGTGGCGAAGGCGTTATAAGGAGGCGTGTCATGAAAATCGGCATCATCTCAGACACACATGGCGACTTCACAGCCTGGCAGAGAGCGTGGGATCTTGTTCTCAATGACGCAGACATGATCTTCCACTGTGGGGATATCCTCTACCACGGCCCCAGATTTGACCCGGGACCTGGGCACGGACCGCGCAAAATCGCCACAGCCATTAATGCGTTAACCATACCATCATTATTTGTCAAAGGCAATGGAGATTCCGAAGTCGACACACGTGTCATCAATCTCCCAATCCAGTCACCATACACACTCGCACAGATTGGCGATCGTCGTTTCCTATGCACTCATGGGCATCTCACGACGACTGACGAGCTCATCAAGCAGGCAGCCCGTTGGAAGATCGATTATGTGCTGACCGGACACACCCACGTGCCAGTACTTCGCAATGTGAATGGCGTCACCCACCTGAATCCAGGCAGCACCACATACCCACTTGCGAATGAGGCACCTCTGAGGGTGCCGACCTGTGCGTGTATAGAGAATGACATCCCGACAATCTTCAACCTCGAAACAGGCGCTCCACTACAGATGAGTAACGCATTCCTGACCGGTTCGTAGATGTATCTGCCAGACACACAGCACAGTGTACCACTCCACGAGGCCATGACCAGCAGCCAGAATAGCCAACACATCACCGCTTGCCCTTGCTATCACCCACAACGAGCTCTGCTACCACTCCCGCGAATCGGGGACGTCAACCCAGATGGAGCCTTCGGCAATGGACTGCTGACTTATCAGGCCAGGCAATGTCATGTCCATTGCATCATCAATGTCAACAGGTGGTTTGCTGCCGTTCAATACTGCCTCCACAAAATCCATGACTTCAAAGTAATCGCCGCCACCATGTCCGGCTTGCTTTGCATCTTCGGGTGGGTTCTGCCAGATTTCTGGCATGAATTCCTCTTCGAGTTCGATAAGGGAATGCCACTCAGGCTTGTCGCCGTGAACCTCACGAAGCCAGATTCTGGGTTCATCAGCCAGGCCGCGGGCTGCTTCGTAGACGCCATCTGTTCCCTGGAGCGAATAATACGTCATATTGTGGGGGCGATCTGAGAGCATATCGACACGGATTTTCACAAGCCCGCCCTTTGCCATACGACACATCATCGTGATGCTGTCTTCGGTCTCGTACTGGTCACCACGCACGTCAACGTAATGATGGCCTGAGCCCACGCACATCACACTGACAACGCGGTCCTCCATCCACTCAAGCACAGGACCGAGGCTGTGTGTCGGATACGTGCAGCCGTTGATCCCAGTCTGCCACTTGCGCCGCCACTTCGTCGTCTCATTCAGTTCTTTGAGCTCATGCAAGTATTCGCCCTCTGCAAAATACATTTCACCGAACAAGCCGCGCCGTGCGAGTGCTTTGACAAGCACATTCGGTTTCATGTATGTATAGTTCTCAGCCATCATGTATGTCGCGCGGTTGGCTCTGACGGTTTCGACGAGCCTCTTGGCCTCCTGCACGTTCACGGCCGCAGGGACTTCCGAAAGCACGTGAATGCCGCGTTCGAGCGCAGCAATGCTCATCGGAACGTGCAACGGCATGGGCGTGCCAACGATTATGCAGTCAAGTTTGGCATAATCGAGCATCTTTTCATAGTCGGTATAGAGCTCAGATATCCCCATCTCTTCCCCGCGCTTATGCAAACCATCATCGTCAATGTCGCATAACGCATGAAGATGCGTGTTCGGATGGATATTGAACGTATTAAGAAATGACCCACCGCGGCCCGCACATCCGACTACCCCAATTTTGAGATCCTCAGCCATGAGTTCCTCCGCGAACGTTCCCAACGTTGTGATACATGATAAACGTAACAGAGCACAGGGTGTCGGTCGAATACGCATTGACCGACACCCATTGTTTCAACACTTCAGGGGTTTACTGCTGTGCCTTGTAGCTATCCCGCAACTCCTCTATGTTGTCAAACACCTTGGTGAAAGCCGCGATTATGGCCTCAACCATCGCATCAGTGTAGTTCTCATTCACTGGAATCTGCAGGAGATCATCAAGGATCTGCACAGTTGCGGGCGTCTCGTCGAGTTCGTATCGCACCTGCTGTCCCTCAGGCTGGAGACTGAATGGGAAGTCTGTATCTCCGTAAATCTTCTTGTTGCGCAGCAAGTCATACATGAAGATCGGCTGGCCAATATAGTGCGCACCGGCAGGAATTCCCTCTTTGCTCAGCGCTTGGGCCAGATATGACGTACTGACGCCAAGGTCTTTCTGATTCACCAGAAGGCCAAGGAACCAATACGTGTGCCGCCCTCCAGCTGAGACACCGGGGACCTCGATCCCAACGTAATCTTTAATCGCTGCGCAAATTGCATCTCCAATCTCGGCGCGGCGCGCGGTAACCCAGTCGACTTTGTCGATTTGTGCAGATACGACCGCAGCCTGCAATTCGGTCATCCGGTAGTTCATGCCAAACATCACATAGTTCCGGTTTGATGATCCGTAATTTGGCCAACCCTTGTTGGCAAAAAGCGGAAGCCTGTCGCCGAGCACATCATCGTTCGTAACAGTCATACCGCCATCACCAGAGGTGATGTGCTTGCTCTGCTGCAACGAGAACGTCCCGATATGCCCGATGGTTCCGACATGTTTGCCTTTGTAGAGCGTCCCGTAGGCCTGTGAGGAATCCTCAATGACGTAGAGGTTGTATTTCTCGGCAAGAGCCATCAGCGGATCCATATCAGTTGCATTGCCTGCAAGATGCACTGGAATGATAGCCTTTGTGCGCTCGGTGATGCGGCGCTCAACATCCTCTGCATCCAGTCCCATATTATCGCGGCGCAGGTCGGCAAAGACCGGAATCGCGTTCTGAGCGAGAATTGGGATGACAGTACCCATGTCGGTAATAGCCCCGGTGATAATTTCATCTCCAGGATTGGGATTTACGGCACCGAGAGCTACGTGAATTGCCGCGGTACCAGAGGTAGACGTCGCACAGTACTTGACCCCGAGATGCTTTGCGAATTTGGCCTCGACTTCAGGCACAAACTTGCCCCCTGAGCGGTTAAGCATACCTGATTTGATGACTTCCTCGACGTTTGCCAGCTCTTCTTTGCCGATAGTTCGCCCTGCTCCGCTGCTTACTCCAGGGAAGGACATCTCGGATACGGGATTTCCCCCGTTAATGGCCAATGTTCCCATAGTATGTCGACTCCTTCATTATTTTCCAGCGCGTCAACACGAATACTCACGCCACATACATTTCGCCAAAGCCAGGCCATCCCCTCCCGGCAATATCACAACACCGCGGCAAAAACAAAAAGAAGGGGACACCATTCGGCGTCCCCCAACAATCGGCAACATCCTCGTGACTATTCTTTCGGTGGCCAGTCGCCACCACGACTCTGTGGCGCGGCAACCCAGACATCCCCCGCTTCGGCGCCCGATCGCCCAATCCAGTTGAACGGATACTGCCCCGCCTTCGCAAGTTTGGCGTGCCCATCGCAATAGAGGATATTTTTGCCTTCTTCATGGAAAAGTTTATCAGTGTAGCCAGCTTGCCCTTCAGCATTGTGGCTCTGGTGAATATTCTGGCCTAAAGCATCGCCCCAAGCGGTCGGCAACCATGCCCCCTTTTCATAGAGAAGAACAGTACGGCTCGGCGCTGGTATATTATCGCGGTAACACCCCTTCAACGCGACCCAGCTATTAGGGATAGTTATTGCCCCAGATATTGGCGTCTGGGTGTAGTGTGCGATGGTATAAGCCCGGGCCTTCTTACCATTGCTGTTTGGGTTTGCCGGGCATTTCATGATGTCGTTGTTGTTTGCGTACGACATAATCTGTCGATCCCAAGTGTAGGCCCCAGGCTCTGTGGCAGGGGGGCTGGAGGGAGAGAAACCGCCACCTGTGTTTACGCACCAAGGAGGAAAGAAACCTCCAGTGTCAGCCATGTAGGCATCAAAAGCCGTGGCCAACTGCTTGAGGTTACTGAGACAACGCGTGCCATAGCTTTTGGCACGTACACGATTAAAAACTGGGAATAAGATTGCTGCCAAAACAGCTATGATACCGATGACTGTTAACAGCTCAACGAGAGTAAACCCTCTGCGCCCCCGACTGCATCGCATATTTTCAGCACTCCTTTTCATCAATTCACCAACGAGGTCTCAGTCGCATCAGACGGTTGACACACCTGACCGTATTTACAGCTCAAGTGTGCATTAATCAGAACCAATTCCGAGAATGATATAGCGAAATGAAGGGCATCGTCACATGTTATATTATACCACGTATTACACCAGTCAAAAACGCGAAATGGCGTGATTGTGAATAAGTCCAAGTTTTGCCCGATCGCAGCAATTACCGAAATACGCCCATAACGCTTTCATTGTTCGCAGCAAAACACGCGTTACCTCCATAGGCGAGACTTCTTTCTTCCTCAGGTTGAATCGAGAAGCGACGCACATACATACGTGCGTCGCTTCATACGCGGTCAAACCATTTAGGGCTCAAGGGCAATGCTTTCTACTGATTGCCATCCATAGTACCGATCTTCAGATCAAGATCCTTGCGCTCATCTACGCGTTCCACTTGCCCGTCGCGAATATGGACAATGCGGTCGGAAACGTCAATCATCTTGAGATCGTGCGTAGCAGAGATAATTGTGGTTTCGCTCTCACGGTTCAATCGACGTAGAAGCTCAATAATCTCCTTGCCGGTCTGAAGGTCAAGGTTACCAGTCGGCTCGTCCGCCAGAACAATAGCAGGTGCATTTGCAAGCGAGCGAGCTACCGCAACACGCTGCTGCTGCCCACCTGACAACTCAAAAGGCTTGTGGTGCAGGCGGTCGCCCAAGCCGACAACATCAAGCAGCATCGCGCCTCTGTCGAGCATATCGTCTGAGCTCATCCCCGCAAAAATCATAGGGAGCGTTACATTTTCAAGAGCCGTCATAACCGGGATGAGATTGAATGACTGAAAGATATAACCGATTTTCCGGCAACGTAGCCAGGCCAGCTCGAATGGATCCAGCTGCGCCATGTCAACTTCCTCGATGAAACAGCTTCCTTCTGATGGCTTATCCAGTCCGCCAATCATATTGAACAGAGTGGACTTGCCGGAACCGGAAGGCCCCATAATGGACAAATATTCGCCGCGTTTGACCTCGAAGTTAACGCCACGCAGGGCCGGGACTTCGACATCTCCCATCGTGTAGATCTTTTTCAAACCTTTGGTGCGAACAATGTATTCATGTGTTGTCATCGAATCATTTTTGCCCAACTTGGGGGCATCGTTAATGCGCTCAAGATCTTGCATGGCAGAACGCATATCTGCGCCGCACTCAGGGCAAACCGTTACGAGACCTGTGGTCTCAAATGTATGGCTGCATTTCGGGCACTCAAATTTCGCCATGAAACTACCTCCTGCTATGATCGCGGGACAAATTCACTTTTATATGTCAGTAGCCAGTGCGGCAGCGGCGGGCATTCGTGCGGCGCGTACAGCAGGTGGAATAGCCGCGAGAAGCGAGATGACACTGCCAATTAACAACGCAATGCCTAAATAAGCCAGCATTTGGCCCCAATCCATCTTAGCTACAATGGACGTGCCTTCTTTGATCATATACACAACTAACATGACAATAAAGCCGATAAGCGCACCTGCAGTAGCCCCCAGAAACCCTAGTACCGCTGTCTCAATCAGAAACAGACGAACGATGAACCCGTCAAGTGCCCCCAGGCATTTCATCGTGCCAATCTCGCGAAACCGTTCGGTGACAGACATAAGCATTGAATTTGTAATGCCAACACCACACACCAACAATGACATAACTACTAGCCACACTTCACGGGCTTTATCGGCGTCCTGACTAGCCGTGTCAGGCTGGATCTTCTCCTCCATGGCTGCCACTTCGCCTTCAATACCCGCATCAGCTGTAGCACTAACGTCAACCAGAGCGCCTTTGTCTTTAATGGCATCCTGTACCACTGACGTCGTCCACACAGAAACGAGGAATGCGATACCAAGGATGACACCGGTTGCGGTGATCGCGGCACGTCCCAAGCGCAATGTCACATTGCGAATGGCGATCCGCATGGCGTCCTTCCATGGCAGCATGATCTGCCGACTTATCTCATCGTCGCTCTTCCCTGCTTTGGCAATTGAAACCATCCTATCGACATCGATCATTGCGCATGCTCTCCAATAATGCTGAAGATCGGACCTCTGAGGAATCGAACAACTTGCGCCACATGTGCAGAAGTTAGCAATTCATTCCCCGTAAATGAGGAATACTCCTTTACAGCAAAAAATAATTCTCACGCAGATGCCACGCAAAACAACAGGACGAGTGCTTCGCCTCAAAAACCGCTCGCGAAACTCGTGCAAGGCTCGTATACTACCCATTCTTACAGACTGTAGGGTATATTATACGTTACCGGGCTACATGAAGCAACTGTTGCTTTCAACCTGCCACACCTTCATACCTCTTTCTCGGCATTTATTTCCTGAAATCTGCCATTCATTGTCAAAACTCCTGTATGTTGTACGCCTCTGAGCGTTCTGCTATAGTGGGTTCGGTGAGATGAAAACATGACACGACCACGACAAATTCAGCCGCTTCCATTCATTCACGATGAGCTCCTGTTAGGCAACGGCTGGAGCCCCGGATGCCAAACATCAGCGTGTCTGCTCTATCTCAACAGCTATCATGCTGGAATGTCATCGTTGGCCGTGCATGCTCTCTATACGCTGCTCAATGGTCTGCAGGATTTATCTTGCGATAGAGCATTTGTCGAGTCCTGCCACCAGTCAAATACACCACTGAACGGTCTGGCAAGTGGCCTGCGACTTGATGATTTTGATCTGGTAGCTGTCTCCACATCGTTTGAACTTGACTGGCTGACTCTGCCCACTGCATTGCAGCGCGGAGGTATTCCGCCTCTGCGCCATGACCGTACCAAACGTCATCCATTTGTGATGGGGGGTGGCCCATGCTTCACATCGAATCCCGCTCCGGTTCTCGACTTCTTTGATGCCGTATACATAGGCGAAATAGAACCTGCTCTCCCGCACCTTGCCAGATTACCTCAGATACCGCGCGGGGCCTGGTCAGAATACCTGGCTGAGTTCCCCGGTTTCATTGTCCCGGGCATCACCGCACACCCTGCAACACGGCAATGCCTTATGGATATAGATGCATTTCACACGGACAGCGCAATACTCACACCTCACACGGCATTCGCCAACCGATACCTCATCGAGATGGGCCGTGGCTGCGGGAGGGGCTGCTCATTCTGTCTCGCCGGGAAAATCTATCGTCCTACCCGCTACCGCCGACCGGATGGGCTAATGCGTCGCATTGAGCATGCGCTGCACTACACAGAAAAAATCGGCCTCGTGGCAGCTTCTGTCTCCGACTACCCCTGGCTCAATCAACTATGCGATGATCTGGACGCAGTTGGACGACCAATTGAGGTATCTGTTTCATCTTTGAGAATCGACGGCAAAAACGAGCGGATGTATGAATTGCTCACACGCTCAGGACAGCGCTCGGCTACATTTGCTCCGGAAACGGGGACCGAAACGCTACGTAATACGATCTGCAAACACCTGACAGACGTGCAGATAACACATGGCATCGAAGCCGCCGTAGCCGCAGGATTGCGAGCAATCAAACTCTATTTTCTCGTTGGCCTGCCCGGTGAGACGCAGCAAGACCGCGACGCGATCACCGAAATGGTGGCCGAACTCGGCGCACACTTTCCGGAATGTACCTGGAGCATCAGCGTCAATCCGGTTGTGCCGAAACCGCATACGCGCTTTGAGCGCATCGGAGTGCCAGACGCACGCACGATGCGGCGTATCATGAAGCAGCTCGGAGCTGAAACCAGCAAGCTGCAGCGCACTGAATTCCATGCGGGGTCTGCCCGTTGGGCTGCTGTTCAGGCGATTATCTCCCGTGGCGGAAGTGAACTCACCTCTGCGATCATGGAAGCCAGCAGCGCAGGGGCAGATTTTGGCAGTGTGCGCAATGCATTTGCACGTGCCGGCTATGACGTAATGGGACCAATCGAGCCTCTGACGCCTGAAGCGAGCATTCCATGGAGCATCATTGACCCGTCCCAATCATGATACCGTCCCGCGGAAAGGCTGAACGTGTACGCATACATCATTGTCTCACCGCAATATTACAATGAACTGGCGGCGGCTGAGTTCCACGCGTTCACAGGATGCGAACCTGAAGGGCGAATCGGTTTTGCGCCATATGCAGTGGATATATCGCGCGCCGCACTCATATCGACATGTATTGAGATCCGTGCGCAAGGCGCTTCGCTGGATGAGCTGTGCACGAATATGCGACTGAATGGCCTGGCGTGGGATGGCTTTCGAATCGAACCGTTCTGTCCCTCAATCGGGCTCAAACTCGGATCAGTAGCCCCGGTCATCGCAGTCGCAAATGCAATCACTGGAAGGCCAAATCTCTCTGCGCCGCGTGTGACGATAGGCCTCATCGCAATGCCCGGCTACTGGGCTGCAGGTCCCGTGGTCAAAACATACTCCCCAGATTGGACCGCGCACGAGAACCGGCCAAATTTCTTCTCTGCATCGCTCCCCACCCGCTTCTCACGGGCAATGGTCAATATCGTCGCGAGCCCGGGTGACAGTCTTATTGACCCCTGCTGCGGTGTGGGTGTTGCTCTGATAGAAGCTCTGGCGACAGGAGTGAATGCAGTAGGATGTGACATCAATCCCCGAATGTGCGGCCTGGCGGCTGAAAACCTCATCGCATTGGGATTCCCCCAACGCGTCTTTGCCTGCGACGCACGTCAGTTGGCAGGGCATTGGGACGCAGCAGTCATTGACCTCCCATATGGCCGCAATACGCGGCTCACGGAGGGGCTGTACGGCCAGATACTTCAAAGGCTGCGGCTGATAGCAACGCGTATTGCAGTCATCGCTGCCAGGGAGCTTGATGATGCATTGAGCAACGACCTGGGCCTGCGAGTCGTACGCCATGTCCACGTGAAGAAGAACGCAATGACACGCCATCTGCACATCGTTACGTCCTGCGATGAATGAATAACGGAGAGACGAATGGAACTCGAAAGTGCCCAAATCGCCACCATGATCTCCGTGCTGGGCGAGACCACTCGAACTGTAATACCATTGCATTATCTGCGGCTCGGCTACGCAGTCGCATGGGCGGACGGCCCGGAATACTCGAATGTCATCATTGAAACTGCTCCCTGGAATCCAATGGCGTTCATCTTCGGGGAGGATGCAGACTGGCAGGCAGACACTCTCGTCAGCCTTAGCCTCAAACGCCTCTACTGGTGCCCCGATGCAACGGTCAATACTATTCTGCCGCGCTTGCAGGGACACTTTGCCACCGAACGCGAATTTATTCTGACGCCTGACATCCAGCGCACAACCGCAACGTATACTGATTTTGAGGCTCCTGATGGCAGCGAAATCAGGCGTCTCACCTCGTCGGAACTTGCTGCGGTGGAAAACGCTCCCGAAGAGATCCAGTGGCTCCGGAATGGCTGGACATCATGGGAGCAACTGCTGAACGAAGGAATTGCAATTGCAGCCATCGAAGAAGGTGTCATGGTGTCTGGAGCTGTGACATTTGCGCGCGCAGCGCGACTTGATGATATTGGTGTGGCAACGGCGACACGCCACCAACGCAGGGGGCTGAGCACTGCCTGTGCATCGCGACTTGTTGCGGCGATAATTGAGCAAACGCGCCAACCCGTCTGGACTGTTTTCGAATGTAATACGCCGTCTCGCCGCATCTCGGACAAACTCGGTTTTCAGACACAGACTCGCTGCACCGTCATCCGTCAACAACCTGAATAATGACAGGCACAGGAGGACAGTGACGCTATGCGTATCGTCGACATAACTGGTCCGATTTACGATGGCATGTGGACGTATCCGCCACCATATCCTGAGATAAAAGTCTCCGAAGTCCCTATCCCTGAATGGATTGAATATCCCACATACTCGTGGCAATTCCAGCTCGGAGCGCAAACTGGAACATACCTCGAAACATCACTCCATGTCGACCGCAACGGTCCGCCACTGGTCGACATTCCGATCGAAGACCTGTTCATGAGGCCCGCAGCGGTCATCAATGTAGACGTGGCCCCGTTGGCGCGCATCGAGGTTGCTGACATTGAGGCCGCGGCTCCCGAAATACACGATGGAGACGCGATTATTGTCAACACAGGGTGGGGCAAAAGATGGCGCGAAAATGACTTCGTAGAGAACTGTCCCCACTTCAGCCGGGATGCAATGTACTGGATACTCGACCGCAAACCATTTGTATTTTCCGCTGACATGCCGCGCTTTGACTCGTGGAAGGATCCGCAGCTTTTCTTCGAGCGCTTCTTCGACGATGGTGTACTTCTTCTCGCCCCACTTGCAGACTTGGAGAAGATCACAACCGCACGCGGCCACATCGTCGCCCTTCCAATGAAAGTTGAAGAGACATGTGCCGCACCATGCAGAGTACTTTTCATCGAAGACTACAAAGCCTGCGCCAAATAGCGCTTCTCGGAGGATACTCCCATGACACTGGACACGGGACTTGTTGGGCATTGGCCTCTGACTGGAGACGCTGATGACTATTCTGGCCTGAACCATCATGGCATCAATCATGGCGTGCGCTTCGAGCGCAAAGACGAACACGGCACAGTCGGGCATTTTGATGGGCGCGCAAGCTGGATAGAGATACCAGATGACAATACTCTCGCTCTCGGCACCGGCAATTTCACCGTCTCCGCATGGGTCCACACTGACGCGGTGCTCGACGACGTCATCGGCGACATCGTGAGCAAATACGATCCTTCAACCATGCGCGGGCTCAATTTCAATATCAAAAATCACGCGGGCATGACCTCCAGCCAGAGCAACTACCGCAATATTCATTTTGGCATCGACAGCGGAATTACCGAACCCAACTGGCTCGACTGCGGCAAACCGGGCGATTCCATGTTCACCTGCGCCATGGCTGTCCATGCGGGTGAACTTTATGTCGGCACGTGCGAACCATACGATGGCCAGCAGGGCCACGTCTATCGCTCACTCGGCGCAGTAGAATGGCTCGACTGTGGAAGCCCCGACGGCTCTAACGCTGTCATGGCCCTCGCAGTCTATCGAGGCGAACTCTACGCAGGTTCGGCCTGCTACAACACTAAAGGCTCAGCGCTCCCTGAAGCAACCAACCAGAAACCAGGCGGACGCATTTTCCGCTACGCTGGCGGCACCGACTGGATCGATTGCGGTGCAATTCCCGGTGCTCGGGCGACCTATAATCTCACGGTTTACCGCGATGAGCTCTATGGCATGGGCATGTATGTTCCGGGCGTCTTCAAATGGGATGGCGACAGTACGTGGTTACCCTGCGGTATCCCGGGTGGCCAGCGCTCAATGTCACTCGCCGTGTACAATGGCCATCTGTATTCCAGCGGCAACGGCAGTGCGGGTGTCTGGCGATATCTGGGTGCCGGAAAATGGGAAGACTGCGGCAAGCAGGCAGACAATACTCAGACCTATGCCTATGCAATCTACGAAGGCCGGATGTACGTGGGAACGTGGCCAGACGGTGCATCCCACAGATACGAGGCCGACGGAGAGTGGACAAACGTCGGCCGTTGTGGGGATGAAAAGGAAGTCATGGCAATGGCCGTCTACAACGGGAAAATGTATGTCGGCACTCTCCCGCTCGGCCAGGTGTACCGATTTGACGGCGATGGAATGCCGCGACCGGATAGTCAACGGCAATCTGCCTTCAGCGATGGACAATGGACTCTCACTGGGCAGCTTGACACTACCCCAGATGTCATATATCGCCGTGTCTGGACAATGGCTGTCTATGATGGCCGCCTCTATGCGGGCACTTTGCCTTCGGGCCATGTCTACAGCCTTGAGACTGGCGTCTGCGCTACATTTGACGACGAGCTCCCCGCGGGGTGGCAGCATGTGGCGGCTGTTCGTAACACCGATACTCTGACAATCTACCTCAATGGTGCCCCGATCGCCTCATCTAGGCAATTCGAGGCCTCAGAATTTGACATCACGTGTGGCACGCCGCTCAAAATTGGTTTTGGCGCACACGACTATTTCAACGGATGCATCTCCGATGTCCGCTTGCACAATCGTGCTCTTTCGCCAGCCGAGCTGACCGGGCTGGCGGCACGCCACGCCTGAATGGAGTTCACGCTTTCATGCTGCTGCTACTCGACTACCTGGGCACAATGGCATTCGCGGTATCAGGTGCCCTCAAGGGTGTCCGAAAAGGGTTGGATGTATTCGGTGTCTCAGTCCTTGCCACTGTCACAGCTATCGGCGGTGGCACCATCAGGGATGCGATGCTCAACGAACCGGTCTTCTGGTTCGAAAACCGTGATTACATTATTCTTTCTCTGGCCATGGCAGCAGGCGTGTTTGTATTTTTCCGCTGGGTACAGAGAACCGAGAGAATGCTGCTTATTTTCGACGCAATCGGCTTGGGCGTCTTCACTGCCATTGGAGCCATGAAAGCTGACGATGCCGGTCTCGGTGCAGTTGGCATCGTCACGATGGGACTTCTCACTGGAGTCGGCGGGGGCATGATCCGAGATGTGCTCGCTGGCGATGTCCCATCAGTACTGCGCGAGGAAATCTATGCGTCTGCCGCCATTGCAGGCGGCGCCATCTACTGGTTGCTCACCCGCGCGCTCGATAGTCCTGTCATGCCAGCAATCGCCGTCACAACACTGGTTACCACAGGGCTGCGCATCCTCAGTATCCTGCTTGGGTGGAAACTACCAAGGCGGGGTCTCGAGGATTTCAGCCAGCAACTCTGACAACGGCTCTGAGACCTTCCATAGCCTCATATGGCATTTGCATAGCCTGATAAATCAAAAGGGCAGCCCCGGACGGGGCTGCCCTTTTCTTATCCATCCACTAAGCCGCTTGCCCTAAAACTCGATCTCCATTGCACGTGGCGGGCAAACCGGAACGCAGAGCTCACATGCAATACATTCCTCTGCGTCAAAATGCACATGTCTCGTCTCGAGGTCAATCCAGAGTGCGTTCGTCGGACACGTCATCACACACGCGCCACATTCCGTGCATTTGTCCTCATTTCGGACAATCTGCTTCTGGAGCGGCTCTATCTGCACGCCTCGCGACAAAGCCATCGCAAGTGCGGCATCAAGATTGGCGTCAGTGCCGTCAAGGATCAAAACCATGACGCCTTCCTGTCGTGGTGTGATCGATGCCCTGAGAATGTTGAAGCCCAAGTCATATTCGTGAACCAGATTGGAAATTATCGGCTCATCTATCATATTCGGCGGAAAGTGCATTACTATTCTGCGTGTTGCCATCTATTTCACACCCCCATTGGTGACCGGGCGTTCATTGAAAGACTTAAAGTCTTGACCTGACTCAACCGAAGGGATGAGCTGGGCTGGCTCAGCCAGCAGGAAATTGCCCGTGTCGATCCAGTCCTTCAAGGTCTCTGCAATTTCCTGAGCCTTCACATAGCTCGAAAGAGGCACGGTCGGTACTTTCTTTCCATTGACCTCGATCTCGCCACTCTTGAGCTGCGCATAGTTTACGTGGCCCAGCGGTCCGCCCTCACGATATGGATAGGCATGACTATAATCTAGAACCGGCGCAAGAATGTCTTCATCCTTCACAGCGGTATAGCGCGCCATATCCTCATTAAGAATGGGGATCGGTAACCCGAGACCGACGCACATCGAAACGCCGTACCCGTACATGCTCACACCAACGATCCACTCCGGCTTCATCTGCTTC
>CAYSRY010000017.1:0-4604 GCA_964433395.1 uncultured Armatimonadia bacterium
TACCATGATGACGAGCACAACCATCAGCTCAACCAACGTGAAACCGCGCTGGTTAACGGTGCGCAACATTCTTGCCATCGGCTGGCGACGGCTTCGGATTGTTTTTTCAGATCTGTTTGCTAACATGTCCCACTGATCCTGTCGGATTCTGTGTTGATTCCCATGCGTACTGCAAAGCCCATAACTGAAGGCACAACGACATTTCAACATCAAAGGTCCGGTTGGTTCGGTAGTACCTGCCATGCTGCCGCCGGCTCGAACGTCCCGTCGACGAAATACTTGCCATCCATCAACGTGGCGTTGCCACTCCAGAAGAGCACCAGATATTGCCCTTCATTATCCCTGGTGTAGGAGTTGACATGCTTACTGCACCAGGTTACAACCGTTGTATCCGCCGGCATCAGTCCACTATTTGGACCGACTATCACCCGATTAGCATTGTCAGGGTCCGGATGAGGCACTGGATCCAATTGCCGCCGATAATTCTCATCTGTCGTATCGCTTATCCAGCGGTGTGGCATATATCTATAATGGTTCACGTCCACGTCAGCTTTTGCATCCGGATCTTCGTTCGCATAGCTCTGGTAATACTCTTGGGTACAGTAGGGATCACTGGTTTTCTGCACTTCAACATCGCGTGGGCAATGGAATGTGTCAGGATCCTGGAGGTATTCGAGCTCCCACAATGCCATCAGACCGGGATGCGTCGTCGTGATCAGGTCTTGATCTGCCGCGGGAACGCCACTGCCGTCGACTTCCACTGCGAGCGGCGGAAACCCCTGTTCATCCATTGCATAGGCTTTCAGGCCTACGTTGATGTGCTGAAGTTGCGCCAGACACCCCATGGCATGGTTGCCTTCACGCAGGCTCTTGCCTGCTGGGACAATGATACCGAGCAGTACAGTCGCGATACCGATTACAACCAGCATCTCTACCAATGTAAATCCTGATTGTTCATTCACATTCCTGTACATGTGACCTCCGCCCTCAACGGGTGCGGTATATGAAACCGAGCGGGCTTTTCAGTGTATAAGAATCAATACCAATGTGCTGCTGGCGTCCCTTGCTCGTCTGCCACCAGACCAGAGCCCGGGCAGATATGCCACGAACTGCAAGAATCTCAGCCGAACGGTAATCATCACTGCGATGATAGGAAAAATTCTGCAAGCTTATATTGGCTGCGCCCTGTGGCACTGTATGCATTTCACCATACACGTAGTGCGGGGCATCGCTCGCATCGTACCAAATGTAATCAACCGACACTGTATGACCTTCCATTGCAGCTGCGTCGATCAGGTCTGGAGGCGTGTCTGGGTCATCATCAGAGTTCACGTAAGCGACAAATTCAATCACAATCCGGTCCATATCAGTCACAGGGGTCACATAGTCACCAGGATCACCTGAAACCCGGTACATGCGATAATCAACCTGTGCCAGCTCAGAGGCTTCATTTGCGGTTGGAGCAAGATAAGCAGTCGTGTAGCACTCCGCAGTCAGCAAATCAACAAACGTCTGCGGTGGCTTCTGGAGCTGCACGTTGTGGAAATCCAGCGTCGTGTAATAGAAACGCATCGTGTGGCCAATATACGGTTGCGGGGTGCCACCAACATCGAGACGAACGGCTACCACGCCATCCCGATATCCGTTGTCAAGAACAGGCGCCAGCGTGTCGTCATAGAGGGCCAGAGTATCCCAGTCGTTATAAATTTCTCCAGTCGTCAGATCTACGCCCAACAGAAATACGTCACTGGTCAACTCATCGCCTGCGCCCTTGATCAAGTTGCCACTGCCGTCCACTGCGCCACTCAATCCATGACTGAAAAGAGCCATTTCGCTGTCAATCTTCGAAGCTGACAGCTTGATGTCAGTATAGCGGTCACCGGTAACGTCATCCACACGCGTTGCTTCGCCGGTGATCGCATAATCCTCAATCATCATCAATTTGCGGCGACCTAAACCTGCAATGTCCCCATTCGTGTCGTTAACATCCCGCAGCCGATAATCGACGTAGGCGCTCAGACCTGCATCATCCCGGTAAAACCGCAATTCCACGCCATAGTCATTGTTCAGTACGTACCGCCCCCGCGCTGTGGGCTCGGCGACACCCCACGGTTCACGCTGGAAATACACGATCGTCTGAACCTTTGTGCGATCTGCAAGCAGGCAAGAGAAATTATTCGTGCCAAGTGTGCGTTTGGAAGCTCGGGTGTTGAAAGTCATAAGATTGCCAGATGTTGTGTACTCTGTTGCGCGCTCGTCTTGCACATAATGCACCGGTGGTCGATTCGACGCGCCGCCAACTTCCGCCCAACCATAGCTGAGCATAACCTCGCCAGCGTCCCACTCGTGCGTCGCTCCGTTGCTTTCCTGGGTATATACCTTATTCGGCACAACCACTTGCCCAGCTGCTTCATCAACGTAATAACTGTTGCGAAGCATCGGATTACCTGCAACCCGCGGGTCGACCTGCTGCTCTTTCATTGGAACAAGCATGTACACGAAGGGGTAGCTGTCGGTATTGGGGTAATTTACCCATTGCGCCGGGCCCTGCTGAAGCACATACGCTGAAGAGGAGCTGATACCACTCAGACCACTGTACGGCTGCGCGGCCGGAATGCGGAATGGCTCTCCGATTACATCGAGTACATTTTCCTGTGCGTTTGGCAGCCTGCTGGGGTCGCTCAGGTCTTCTGGTTGATCGAAGGGGCTGATCGAAGGATCACCTGCAATCGCGCGTGGTAAAGCCCCATCGTTTTCTTTGACCCGCTCCATATTACGCTCGGCAAGGCGGGCCATACCTGTCCGCTCGCCTTCCGCCGAGATGCTTGCAAGCAACTTTGGGAAACCTGCGGCGATGGTCCAGATGCCCACAAGTAACACGAGCATGGCTACCATCAATTCGAGCAACGTCATACCTCGTCGCCCACTCAGGCCACGATGCGCCACTCGTATCTGCCAGGTCGTAATTCGCGTTCTCTTCGTCACTTAAGGCCTCCGTACATCAATTCCCGTTACGGGCCGGACCATCTTTATGCTTCTACGATTATTCTCACAAAAAAACGGGGCTGACTACTGGCCAAAGAATAAGCAGAGCAGCCCCGACGCTGCATACAAATTCACGCTGGAGCGCCTACTCGTCCTGCGTCACCCACCGTGAAACACCGGTAGTGGCATCCGCCTCTTCCCACTGCCCACGATTGACGAGATCCGTCTTAGAATTCTTTCTCAAGACGACATCCATCTCTTCACTCTTATGCTTGTAGAAAACTCGGTGGTTGGGACAGTGGGTCACGATAGTTGTGTCCGGCGCCTGATTATTGCGTAAGCGTGGATAGTGTTTATAGCGCAGCCCTTTCGCTGTAAGCCACGTAGGGGTGCTGCTCATGTACGGGAAATATCCCGGGTCTCCAACCGTCGCATTGTACGGATCGACACCTTTGTTAGTATACCCACCGTAGTTGTAATAGCGGATTGGGCCAGAAAAAGTTACGCCAGTCTCAGCATTTGTATATGTCGCTGTTGAGAAGTGCCACGATGATTCGTCTGCCGTGTCTATAGTGCCGACATCACCATTATAAGAGCAATAAACCCGGTCCTTGGCTTCCTGAACGATGCCATCAATGGCGCGGTCATCCGGACACAGGAAAAGAGACTTATCGTCAATGTAGTCGGGATACAGTGCCGAAAAGCCACCCTTGTACTGGTGATCACTTTCGCTGTAATACGGGGGGGGGGGATAGCTGCCATTGTCCTGGCGGAACTGGCTCAGGGCAAGGCCCAATTGCGAAAGATTACTCATGCATTTTGTGCGTCGAGCCGATTCGCGAGCCGTACCGAAAACCGGAAAAAGAATTGCGGCGAGTACCACGATGATCGAGATAACAACCAGCATCTCGACTAGCGTGAAACCACGTTTGCTGTACAAAACCTTCATAATACGGTAACCCCCTCGGGTTGGTGGGGTAAAGCAGACTGCCTGCGTGTCGAAGGAGCAGCGCATACATTCACCACGTGCCCTCCCCTCCTGCATCTGACAGTGACTGTTTACCCAGCACTATTTGCTCTTAAACCTATTGAAACAAAACAGTAAAATCCCCCGCCTCCACTATACGCTGTGAATGCGGGGTGGGAACCCAGTGCAACGGGATGGCAACCATGATTCGCGCTGACATCAAACGCCTGCCAGACCAAGCAGCATCGAATGCGCCTGCATCAACAAATCGGTCATTTCGTCTGGGAACAGCAACATTCCTCCTGCCGCAAGTGCAAGCATTGGCCCAAATGGAATGTAGCTACGCCCAGTCCGCTTTGAAAGCATCATTGCAGCCACACCTACGAACGCACCAATGAAGACAGCATAGAGGAAGAAAACCAGAAATTGATAACCAGGCCCAAGTAACGCACCGACTGCTCCTGCCAGTTTTACATCGCCCCCGCCGAGTGCTGGCTTATTCAGAAGCCGCTCTGCTGCCCAGCTGATAAAAAGAAACGCTCCAGCCCCCAGCGCAATTCCCACGATGCTCATTGGTATGCCGATCTCGTGCGTCTGTCCGGCCAGCTGCTCACTGAAAACCATCAACTCGCCGGTCTCGCCACGCGCAATG
>CAYSRY010000017.1:4614-11343 GCA_964433395.1 uncultured Armatimonadia bacterium
GTTGAGCACGACACCAACGACTGCTGCGAAGATCACCGCTTCATCGGGGATGAGCATCCAGTCAAGATCTATGAAAAAAATGACTATCAGTACGCACAGTAACGCAAAAACAGTGATGGCATACACGGAGGGGCCAATAAACATGAGGCACACCACAGCCAACAGACCCGTGATGACTTCCACGAGCATGTAACGGGGACTGTACGGGCGCCCGCAATGACGACAGCGCCCGCGCAGAAAAATATAGGAGAAGACGGGGATGTTATCTATGGCGGTGAGCCACGCACCACAACTCAAGCAACGCGAACGTGGCGTGACAACCGATTGCCCCATAGGCACCCGAAATATCACCACGTTCAGGAAGCTGCCGATGGCCATCCCCATAAGCAGGACCACAACAGTCAGGGCCCACCCACTCATAGCGCACGCCGTCTCCCGTCACGAACATGCGCGGCCGCTACTCAAAATATACAGAAGCGGCCGCCTTGACGCAAAAGGGGCTGGCACAATACGCCAGCCCCTGAATCGCTGTAACCTGTGGATTTAACTTGACAACTCGCCGATAATACCAATCAGAGGAAGGAACATGGCGATAACGATGAAACCAACCACAACACCCAAGAAAACAATGAGCAACGGTTCCAGGGCAGCAGTAAGGCTCTCCAGAGCCGCTTCGACCTCTGATTCATAGAAGTCAGCGACTTTCGTCAGCATGTTATCCAACTGACCAGTCTCTTCACCAATAGCAATCATCTGAACGACCATTGGCGGAAATTGCCCGGAATCTGTCAACGGATCTGCGATGGTATCACCCTCACGAATACTGGCACGCGAAGCCATGATTGCATCGGAGATGATTGTGTTGTCAACCGTACCGGCGGTTGTCTCCATCGCCTGAAGAATAGGCACACCACTCGACAGAAGTGTCGAAAGCGTACGAGCAAATCGAGCCACGGCAATTTTATGCGTCAAACCACCAAAAACTGGCAACTTCAGCATCAGCAGATCCCAATATCGCTTTCCAGTCTTCGTCGCCTTTATCCGGTTAATCGCTGTCACGAGACCAAATACGATAACTGCACACAGCCACCACTTGCTGATCATGAAGTGACTGATACCCATCATGATGCGCGTCGGAAGCGGGAACTGATCCTCCGTCATGCCCAACTCAAGAAACATGGCCATGAATTTAGGCAAGATAAATACAACCAGAAAAGTCACGATAAGGATGGCCACGATCATGACCATAACCGGGTATGTCATAGATGCTTTGACCTTGCGTCGAAGCTCCATGTCGGACTCAGAAAAACCAGCTAGACGGTCCAACGTCTCGTCAAGAACACCGCCGACCTCCCCCGCACGCACTAAACCGACTGTCAGGTTGTTGAATACCCGGGGGTATTTTCCCATTGAGCGTGAAAGCGTAGCTCCGCCCTGAATCTCAACCTGGATGTCGCGAATAATCTCTTTGAGCCGAGCCGAAGCCGTCTGCTGCTCCAAAACGTCAAGACAGCGAACCAGGGATACACCAGCATTGATCATCGTGGCGAACTGGCGGCAGAAAATTGAGAAATCTCGCATCTTTACTTTGCCACCAAAAAGCCGGAATTTTCCGACTTTTTTCTTCGCAGCAGCTTTTGCCTTCGATTCGCTGATACTCTCAACCTTCAGGCCACGGTCACGAAGCTGCTTGACCAGCGCATCCTTGCTGCTCGCATCTGCCGTTTCGGTTAATTCTTTCCCCGTCGCGTCACGCGCCGTATACGTAAACGTTGGCATACGTCACGCTCCTTTCCGAACGGTGCGGCCAGATCGCCGCCAAAACAGTGTAGTGTATAACTGCAATACATACCACTTAACAGACATGACCGCCGAATTGTTCCATCGAAGTTCATTCGCCTTTGCAGAGCTTCTCGTACTCCAGTTGGTTCTGACAACGCTCAAGACCTGTTTCATATGTGACCATGCTCTGCTGAACAAGTGCCGCCAGGGCCTGATCCATCGTCTGCATGCCACTTTGAGAACTCGTCTGAATAATCGATGTGATCTGATGAGCCTTGTTCTCACGGATGAGATTCCGGATAGCTGACGTGGCTACCATGACTTCGATAGCTGCGACACGGCCAGGCTGCCCGGCGCGCGGCAAAAGCTGCTGCGAGGCAATGGCTGCCAAGTTATTCGCCAGCTGAACGCGAATTTGTTCCTGCTCATCTGCTGGAAAAACGTCAATCATGCGGTCGACCGACTCTGCCGCACTATTTGTGTGCAAAGTACCCATAACCAAGTGACCTGTCTCTGCACAGGTGATCGCCAGCTTGATGGTAGCTAAGTCACGCATCTCACCAACCAGAATGACATCAGGGTCTTCACGGAGCACAGCACGCAAAGCGTTGTTGAACTCATGTGTGTCCTGGCCAAGCTCTCGCTGGTTAATGATCGATTTGCGATGGTCGTGCAGGTACTCAATAGGATCTTCAACAGTGATGATGTGTTCGGCACGGTTTGTGTTGATGTCGTGGATGATCGATGCCAACGTCGTAGATTTACCAGAACCCGTAGGCCCCGTAACCAGAAACAGCCCCCGCGGGCGGGCGGCAATTTCCTCAAAAACTTTTGGAAGACCAAGCTGCTGAATGGTCGGAATCTTGCGTGGAATCAAACGAAAAGCCCCGGCAACTGTGCCGCGGTCGCGAAATACGTTTACACGGAACCGAGCCACGTTACGCAATGAATACGAACAGTCAAGCTCAAGCTCTGTCTCAAAACGCTGAATCTGCTCGTCAGTCAGAATATCATAGATCATGCGCTGCACTACGCTTGGGTCAAACTTCTCGTAGCGCATCTGCTTCAACTCGCCATCCAGGCGCATAACTGGAGGCAGTCCGTTGCACAGATGCAAGTCAGAAGCCTCGTACTTTACTACAAGCTCCAAAAGTTCGTCCATATGTACATTGTCGATCGGAGCTACTTTCGGCTTGGAGGGCTTTTTCATGTTGGGATTCGAATTTGGACGAGCAACCCCTGGAGTCTCTGGCATCTAACAATCTCCTTTTTCTGCGGCGGCTCGGTGAAGGTACATTCACCGAGCCAGTGCGCTGATCCCACTCTACTGGCCAGCTGTGAAGACAACGCGCGTCAATTCCTCAACTGTTGTCCGGCCTTGCAGAACCTTCTCAAAACCGTCCATGCCAAGCGTAATCATCCCGTGCGCAAGTGCGGCTTCTTTGATCTGCCCCGCTGATGCGCGTTTGACGATAAGCTCACTGATCTCTCGGTTCATCTCCATAAGCTCGAAGACGCCAACACGACCTCGATAGCCCGTCTCGCGACAGTTACTGCAGCCCACACCGTGATAAAATTTCACGCCATCGTTATCAGGGTCATCAGGATCGAAACCAAACGAAAGCAGAAGATCTCGAGGGGGTCTGTACTCCTCTTTGCACTCCGGGCATATCTTGCGCGCAAGACGCTGCGACATCGAACCAATAATCGAAGACGCAATAAGGAAAGGTTCAACGCCCATGTCAATCATACGTGTAACTGTTGACGCTGCATCATTTGTGTGGAGAGTTGAAAGCACAAGGTGGCCGGTGAGTGCGGCTTGGACTGCAATTTCCGATGTCTCAAGGTCTCGAATCTCACCAACCAGAATGATGTCGGGATCCTGACGCAGAAAATACTTGAGCGCGATGGCAAAAGTCAGCCCTGCCTTGCGGTTTACGTGGACTTGCCCCAGACCATCAAGCTCATACTCGACCGGGTCTTCAATTGTTAAAATGTTCTTGTCGACTGTATTGATTGTATTCAGGATGCAGTACTGGGTCGTCGTCTTACCAGATCCCGTCGGGCCTGTCGACAGAAGCATGCCATTCGGCTGTCGAATCAGTTTCTCAACTCGAGAAAGCATCTTCGGCGAAAGACCCAGGCTTTCCATACCAATTTGCACTGCGGCTTTGTCCAGAATTCGAAGAACGAACTTTTCTCCAAGCGTCGTCGGAATTACGGACGCACGAAGGTCATAATCATTGCCGCCATGGCGAACGTGTATGCGACCGTCCTGAGGAACACGGCGCTCTGCAATATTCATGTTAGACATGATTTTCACACGCGAGACAAGTGGAGCATGCACATATTTGGGGAGTGGCATGATCTCGTGCAGAACACCATCAATTCGATAACGCACACGAACACGGTCCTGGAAAGGCTCGATATGAATATCTGACGCGCGCTCTACAATCGCGCGCGAAATAATAACCTTTGTCAACCGGATGACTGGAGCCTCGTCAGTGATCTCTGAAATACGATCGGTCTCTACGCGACTCTCGTCAACCTCCTCTTCCTGAGACGCTACCCCGAGCGCATCCGTGTTACCAATCTCTCGAGCAATGGCAGCCATGTCGAGCATGCCATCGGCACCTGCGCCACCAGTCGCGGCAGGTTTTGGTTTCGGAGCAGCAGCGCCGCCTCCGGCGCCGCCCTTGTAGGCGCTTCTGATTGTCGCAGCGATGTCCTCAGGATCTGCGAGCATTGGCTCGATTGTCACCTGAAGCTGCATTTTCAAGTCATCAATAGCCATGACATCATCCGGCTCGGCCATGGCGACACGTATCGTACCATCGCCGCGCGAATGAGCAAGCGCCCGACTGTTCTCTGCCGTCTGGCGGTCAAGAAGGGTCACGACCCTCGGATCAGGCGCTTTAGCGGAGAGATCCACGTATGGAACCCCAAGCTGTTCCGAAAGCACCTCATAGAGAGGCTTCTTCTCTATGTATCCAAACTGAAGCAGTATCTGCCCGATGCGATCTGTTGAGCTTTTCTGAGCTTCCAGCGCCTCGTTTAACTGCTCAGGGCTGATCAAACCCTTTTCAACGAGTCTCTGGCCAAGCATCTTGTGTTCACGGCGTCTTCGCATGAGCGTTGCACCTCGGTGCGCGATTACCCCCGCGGGTTCATACTAGGTCAGCGTACATTCTAAGACATTACACACGGGGCGTCAAATAGGGACTCATCTGACGACACCCAGCACGGGTATTTCTGGCTGGCTGGACCACACCAGTCGGCCAATTCTAGGCCATGCGCGCTGACAATGCTCCAAGCAAAGCTTCACGCATAACCCCAACTGGCGCTGCCTGTTCTGTCCAGATCTCGAAGGCGATTGCCCCTTGATGTACCAGCATCCCTGTCCCGTCAAGTATCGCAGCTCCCTGAGCTCGTCCAGCTCGCAGGAGGACTGTCTCGCGCGGATTATACGTCAGGTCACAGACCAACTGGCTATCGTGAAGCCACTCCTGCGGCACAACCGGCGCAACGTTCACGTACGGGTACATTCCGACAGACGTGCAGTCAACCACCACGTCCGCTTCACCGACCGCAATCTTTGCAGATGGGCCTTCGAGCCCACCTGCCGTCATTTCGACACCAGATGCACTTTCACCTACCAACTCAATAAGTGCTTCCGCTTTTTCTACGGTCCGATTAAGAATGCTGATGCGGCTCGCCCCTTCACCGACCATTGCTGCGGCGATGGCCCGCGCCACGCCACCAGCCCCGACAAGCGTTACAGAAAGACCGCGCGCGGTCCAACCAATCTCCCGCATCGATGCCACAAAACCGGGGCCATCCGTGTTGTAAGCCGTCAAAATCCCGTCGCGAATATCGATCGTGTTAGCCGCCTCCACGGCGGATGCCGTCTCATCGAGCACATCCACGAATGCCGTAATGGCGTGCTTGTGAGGAATTGTAACATTAATGCCGCGGATGCCAAGCGCGCGTGCTCCGTCGATGGCTGCACCAAGCTCCTCCGGGACTACCGGAAACGGAACATACACCCAATTGAGCCCGAGAGTGGCGAATGCTGCGTTGTGCATCGGAGTGGACAAACTATGCTCGACGGGCCAACCGAAAACGCCGACAACTTTAGTATTGCCGTCAAGGCCGGCGCACCAATTTTGCCAATCGCCACGGTCTGCCAAATTCAGTCGTCTCCTTCAACACTATTTTCGGGCGAAAGTTTCAACAATCTAATGACTATACGCTCAAAAAAACGAACAATCATGGTCCCGATGAACTCTGGGCCAGGTGCTGGCTCAACAAGAATCGTCCGCAACCCCTGAGCATTGCCGCCCCAGACGTCAGTAAATAGCTGATCGCCGATCATCGCTGTCTCTGCAGCCTCGCATCTGATTTTTTCAAGCGCTGCACGAATTGCACCGGGGAAAGGTTTACGCCCCCAGCCCCATCGTGCTACATACGGAATCTGCAGATCGGTGCTGACGGAACGCACACCCTTGCCGAAAATAGTGTTGGAAACAATGCATACCTCAAAACGCTTCTTCGCAGCGCGAATCCATGCGTGTTTCGCCTCGGAGATGTCGCGACTCCGCCAGTCGGTAAGGGTCTTGTCTCGATCTATCAACAACCCTTTTATGCCAGCGGCCGCGAGCGCGTCCAGGTCAATGTCTTCTACTGCTCCCACATATTGATCTGGTATGAATATCTCAAGCACCTGGTCTGTTTATCTCCTGTCAGCAGAAACGCCGGAGCGCGTGATCAGCTGCCGGCGCTGCGAGCCTTTCGTATAGCAGAAAGATGCTCGGCATAAGTAACACTGAATATGTGCGAACCATCTGCACGAGCCACATAATACATGTAATCTGTCTGTGCTGGCATGAGCGCCGCCTCCAGACAGGCCAAACCGGGGCTGCAGATGGGCCCTGGCGGAAGTCCTGC
>CAYSRY010000017.1:11353-23086 GCA_964433395.1 uncultured Armatimonadia bacterium
AAAGTTAACTTGTGGAAGGGCAACATTACTCATTACGGCGAATCCACTTTCAAGTCCGAATGTTTTAACCGTTTCTTGTGCTCAGGGAGCGCGTACTGGACCGTCGCATCGATCTGCAGGCGCATACCCTGCTTCAATCGGTTGTGAATTACCGACGAAATCAGTTTCCGATCCTTGTCTACCCGCGCTTCACGCTCAATAAGCGAAGCTATAGTCACAAGCTCATGCAATGTATATGGACTTTTCTTAATCGCTGTGGCATGCGGTCCTGCGAATTTTGCCCCAAATGTTTTCACCATCGTCCGAACCACACCACTGGGCTCCATCCCCACGACAAATTGATATGTGTCGGGGAACAGATACCCCTCAAGATCTCCTTTAGGCAGGCGAAAATCGACCGCATCAGCCACTGCCCCGGGATTCCCTGCAGCCTTTATGAAGCCCTGCTTGGATATTGAGAGGCCGCCCTCAGCCACTTTCTGCGCCATCTGCTCGATTCGTAAACCCTCGGCGAAAGTCACCCAACGATCAGCGGGCTCATGCAAACGTACCGTGATGATCTTCCCGACTGAATCAGCGGGCGAAAGATCGTAGTACTTGGCTGACAGCTTCCCGTCGTGACCTCGCAGTATGTACTGCCGATAGGCGATATAGAAGACTGGCGCACTCCGGATAATCTTCTCACGTTCAAGTGTTGACGCAATCGCCCAGATGCCCTCGCCTTGCGGCAAACACACAAGCTTCGATTTCGCATTCGAATCAAGCGGTCTCAGACCCGACTGATAATAGAGCCATCCGCTCCCTGCCGCAAGCACCAAAATAGTGATGAATACGCGAAAACCGTGTTTCAACCTGACTATTGCTCCTCTGGCAGCCAGCCGTCCTGCTCTGCTTCCAACTGCCGGGTAAGATACGCCTCCCGGGCAAGCTTCTTATCCAAATAAGATTGCAGAATAATGACGGCGGCCAACCTGTCGCGATTCTGTTTCCGTCTCTCAACACTGACATCTGCTGCAAGCATTGCATTCTCAACAATGCCGCTGCTGAAGCGTTCATCGAATGTATGCACTGGCAGCTTCGTCTGCCGCTGCAGCTCCTCAACCTGCCCAAGCACTCTCTCAGCATTGGGCCCGATCTCTCCCCGCAGCGTATACGGAACGCCAACGACGATCGCCTCTGCGTGCTCCTCCTGGGCGGCTGCAAGTATTCCATCTATCTGCCGCCACCGACTTCTCTCGTGCAGAGTCCGCAGCGGCATGGCGAGGCGGCCGTCCGGATCCGACACGGCAAGCCCAACTCTCGCCTCCCCAGGGTCAACACCCAGATACTTCATATATTGGCTGACGGCTTCTCTCAGCCCGCCAGCATTCCTTTCAATATCTCCGCTGCACCGCCCAGGGCTTCAGCGAGTTTGCTTGCATCATTCGCTGCGCCCTGTGCGAACTCGTCACGCCCACCTGCCCCGCCACCTCCGCACAGTTGAATCACTGCACGCAGCAAATTCCCTGCATGAACGCCGGCGGCGATGGCACCATCCGAGGCCTTGCAGATCATTGGTGCCTTATTCCCTTTGGCCGTCCCGAGCAGTACGACCGAATCTGCCAGCCTGGATACCATCTCATCAGCCATGTTCCCAAGTATTTTCGGGTCAGCGTCAGCAATCTCACCAACCACCAGCTTCACTCCTGCAATTTCCACGGCGCTCGCCACCAGATCGCTCAATCCACCGGACGCCTGCATGCTCTGTGCCTGTTTAACTTCTGACTGCAGAGCTTTAATCTGCTGTCGAAGCTGCTCAACTCGACCGATAATATCATTCGGCGCGCACTGCAATTCCTCTGCTGCAGCCATAAGCCGCTCGTCCAGCTCCCGGTGATGCTCTGCGGCGCCAATGCCCGTCACCGCTTCGATTCGCCGAATACCGGCGGCAACGCTGCTCTCGCCGAGAATGTGCAGGCTCCCTATCTGGCCTGTCCGCTCCACGTGCGTACCGCCACACAGCTCCATGCTGATGCCATCGGCACCGACCGTGCGCACATGCTGGCCATATTTCTCTGTAAAGAGCGCGGTTGCGCCTTTCTCGATGGCCTCGTCGTATGACATTTCCTCGACCGTAACCGTCCGGTCATCCAGAATCCACTCATTGCAGAGCCGCTCGACTTCCAGCAGCTGCTCCCTTGTGACTGCCTCATGGTGCGTAAAATCAAATCGCAGCCGCTCTGGGCTCACCAGCGAACCAGACTGTGCTACATGGCCGCCAACGACTTCCCGAAGTGCGGCCTGCAGCAGGTGAGTACCCGTGTGGTTGCGCTGAATGCTGTTTCTCCTGCCATGATTCACCGACGCCGTCACTTCCGCGCCGACACTCACACTTCCGCGCACGACGCTGCCTTCATGCAGGAATTTGTCGCCATGTTTCACCGTATTTGTTACCGTGAACTCGAAGTCTGACGTCTGGATGAGCCCGTGATCGCCCATCTGCCCGCCCTGCTCGGCGTAGAAAGGCGTCTTGTCCAGAATAAGCGCGGCATCCTCGCCAGCTCGGGCGATCTTCACTTCTGCAGTGCCTTGCAGTATGGTAAGCACTTTCGCACCGCTGCTCAGCATGTCATAGCCCACAAATTTAGTGGCAGGTAAGTGCTTCAGCGACAACTCCTGCTGCACTTCCGCAAGACCGCCTCCACCTGCGCCGGAACGAATCCGCTGTGCTTCCATGGCAGCCTTAAAGCCTGCCATGTCCACACTCAGCCCCCGCTCCAAAGCCATCTCTTCAGTCATCTCAACTGGGAAGCCGAATGTGTCATACATTGTGAATGCTTTTTCGCCGGGGATCACCGTTGCTTTCTGCTGCTGAAGCTCAAACGCAATCTCCTCAAACATGCTCATGCCTTGCCGCAGAGTCGAGCTGAACCGTTCCTCTTCGCGCTTGACCAAGTTCTGAGAGAACGCTTCCTTCTCCACAAGTTCCGGGTAAGCCTGACCCATGGCCTCGGTTACTGCAGGTATCACCTTGTACAGGAAGGGCTCAGTGGCGCCGAGCTGGCGCCCGAAACGATAGGCCCGGCGGATGAACCGCCGCAGAACATAGCCAGCACCTTCATTCGAAGGTGCGACTCCGCCGGCCTGCGTGAATGCGGCAGCTCGCACGTGGTCGGTGATTATCCTCAGAGCAAGGTCACTGCGCGCGTCGTCACCATAGTGATACTCATCGCCGGTCTGTTCACTGATGACGCTTGCCGCCTTGCGCATGATATGCGCCATCTCGTTGGTCTCTGCAACGTACTTGGCGCCTTGTGTGGCGATGGCAAGCCGCTCCAGCCCCATGCCCGTATCAATACCCCGCTTGGGCAGTGGTGTGAGCGTCCCATCAGGTGCCTCGGTATACATCTGGAAAACCAGATTCCAGATCTCCAGATACCGATCGCAGTCGCAGCCGACTGCGCAGTCTTCACGGTCACACCCATACTCCGGCCCCAGATCAAGATGTATCTCGCTGCACGGGCCACAAGGCCCCTCCCACTGGTCTTTTGGCCACCAGTTATCAGAGCGCCCCAGCCGGCTGATGTGGCTCATCGGCACGCCCATGCGCTTGTGCCAGATTTCTTCCGTCTCATCGTCATCCAAATAGGCCGTCACATACAGGTGTTCCTTTGGCAGGCCGACAACCTCAGTGATGAACTCCCAGGCCCACTCAATCGCATCTTGCTTGAAGTAATCCCCAAAAGAAAAATTCCCAAGCATTTCGAAGAATGTGCAGTACCGGTTATGCACGCCAACGCCCTCGAGATCGCCGGTCCGCTGGCATTTCTGAATGCTCACGACGCGCGAGGCCGGAGGCTCAGTTTCTCCACGAAATACCGCCATGTACGGCTGCATGCCCGCACTGGTAAAAAGACTGCTGGCATCATCGGCCAGCACCAGTGGTGCGCTGGGCTGAAGCATATGCCCGCGATCGACGAAATAGCTCACAAACAAATCGCGAAGGTCCTGAGTAGTCATCCTGTTAATCTTCCTCGTTGCCGTCTCCGGTCAATATCTCGGGGCCTTCTGCCGCGCCCCGGTCGTTTCTCTGATCTGCCTGCTCACTGCGGCTCTGCGTAGACGCCGACACAGGCTCTGCTTCGAGCCAGCCATATACTCGCTGCAGGAATCGCCACGCATTGCGCGCGCCCTGCGGCATATCAAGTAACAACGGCTCCTTCGGCGCTCGTACCGACGGCGGTGACCCGATGACTGGAACCCATTTCGCCAATATAATCTTCAGGCACCCTGCAATCGGAATTCCTATGATGACTCCCAAAAAACCGAATAATTCGTATCCGCCAAACATCGCGAAAAGAATTACAAGCGGATCCAGATTTATCTTCCGCCCGATCAGTCGCGGTTGCTCAATAGCCCCGAAATACTGGCTCATCACAAAAAGACATCCTGCCGCAACCAGCGCCGCCACAATCGGGTTACTTGTTGCACTCACATAGACAAGAATTGCACCGCTGCCTGCACTGATTATCGGGCCAAGGTATGGAACCATATTGGTGAGACCGGTCAGCAGGCCTACCACGAGCGCGTATTCGCTCCCGAAAAACAGCCCGACCGCGTACATGATTATCGCCGCGCCAATCCCATTGGCGAAAAAGAGAATAACACAGCCTCGAAGATACTGCTCAAGCATGGCACCGATTTCGACGCTCACTTGGTCGACATTCTCGGTCTGATGCTGGGGTATCAATTTGCGAACCGTTGCACGCAGAGCCTCACCGGTTGACATGAAATGGAATGTCAGAATCAGCAGAATCACGCCCAGCCCCAGAACCGCGATAGAGGCAACAAGCTGCTCGCTGATCCATGTCAACACCGCAGGTATGTTCTCGGCAGCCCATTCTTCAGCCGCCGGAATGCGCAGATTAAGAAGCTCGAGCCCGCCCAACCCGGGAACTCGCTCCCTCAGCCACGCCTCAGTACCCGTCGTCAAATCGCCATAGAGCTGTACTACCTGCGCAGAATAACTCTCCCAGTTGTCGGCCACACCCATAGCCTGGGCCACAAGCGCTGGCACAAAAGCCCAGATGATAAGGCCAATAACCAGAACCAGCCCGCTGAAGACAGTCCACACCGAATACCGGCGCGACCATCCATGCCGCTGAAGACGCTGAACAAGTGGCTCTAACGCGTAGGCGATCGCAAATGCTGCCAGAAACAGGTAAATAATCTGATAGAGCCGTGTCAGCAGAACGTACCCGACGATCAGAATCAGACCACCGACAAAAATACCGGTCGCCAAAGCGCTCAAGCGCAGCGCAGGTCGTGGTGGCTGCGTCTCAGTATCTACCGAGTTGTCCCTGCGTTCATCTCCGCCCACCGGGGGCTCCCCATCTCTAACGATAGTCATTGTCACCTAGACGTTCAACAAAACGTTTCAGACTCTTCCAGACACCACTTGCCACCTGGCTGACATCAAGCAGAAGTGGCTCGTTGGGTGCCCGCACACCAGGGCCGGGCCCGATCACAGGTATCCAGCGCGCAAGCACAATTTTGATGCTTGCCGCAACCGGCATACCAATCAGCATCCCCACAAACCCAAGCAACTTGAAACCTGCCAGAACTGAGAAAAATGCAATAATTGGGTTCAGATCTATCCGGCGCCCAATCAAATTCGGACGCACGATCAAATCAAAAAACTGATCTACCCCGAAAACCGTGGCCATCGCCACGCCTGCAGCCACTGCGGGATCGTGGGCTGCCGTGATATACGTCAATACACCGGCCGTCACAATGTTAACAAAACTGCCAATATATGGTATCAAATGCGCAAAACACGCGATACATCCGACGATGAGCGCATATTTGCTGCCGAAGACCAGCCCGACAACAGAAATCGCCAGCCACATGGCCCCGCCAATCAACAGGGACAAAACCACCATGCTGCGAACATAACGCCCCAGCATGGCGGCAATCTCGCTCCCGATCTCCGACACGTCATCGCTGTGCTCACTCGGAATCAGGCGTTTTACGCCTGCCTCAAAGCGCCCCTTCAGTTTCATAAAATGGAAACTGATGATAAGAACAATGACCCCAAGGCCCACAAGCGCAAGCAGAGTCATAACCTGGCCGCTTGCCCATTCAAGCGCCAACGGTGCCTGTGCGCCAGCCCACTCCTCAAAGGCTTCAATTCGCTCATCGATGATTCGGGTGACATTCGTCTCCGGATATCGTTCGACAAGCCAGATCTCCGTTGCAAGACGCCAATCAGTCAGCACGGCTTCCGCGCGATCGCTGTAAATTGGCCAGTTATCAGCCACATCCTGCACTTGACTGACAAGCCTCGGCACTACCGCCCATGCAAGCAGACCAGCGCCAACAACGAGGCCCGCGAGCACCACTCCGATTGCCTGCATTCGCTGCAGACCCCGTCTCTGCAAAAGTGTGATCAGGGGCTCACTCACATATGCCACGAGATAGCCTGCTGCAAAGATCCCGATGACCCGTCCAAGTTTCTGCGCCAGATACCAGACCAGCACAAGCGAGACGCCGCCCAGCACAACAGCCAGCGCCGTCTTCCCCGGAGTGCTCGGACGAGCCGAAGCCTCCGGCCTCACCTGCGGGTCGCAGTCTCGCTGCGTCACATTATTCTGTTCTTCCGAGCCTGTGGTATCTGTCACCATGTCATACGCTCACATAGGTGAACAACGGCGCCGCAGTTTACCCGCCGGCGCCATCCGTCACATCCGTGGAGCTCGGGGCAAAGACCCGAGTTTCACCTGCCTTGGTATTCTGATCCCGTAGTCGTCAGACTATGCATCAAGTTGCTTACGTAAGCGCGAAAGAGCGCGCTGCTGCAGACGCGATACATGCATCTGCGATATCCCCAGACGCTCACCAACAGCTTCCTGTGACATATCCATATAGAAACGCATGACCAGAATTATCTTCTCGCGCGTAGGCAACCGATCAAGGAAATCTGCCGTCTCCTGTCGCGTCAAAAGACGCTCAAGCTCCTCGTCTTCCGCGCCGGCACGATCCAGATATGAAGTCCCGTTCTCGTCACTCCCGCCGCCGTCATCAATGCTCACCATATCATACTGGCGCCCAACTTCGAGAGCCTCGATGACCTGCTCCTCGCTGACGCCCAGTTCAAATGATATCTCAGTGTAGGTTGGCGGCCGGCTGAGACGCGCGGTAAGACTCTGTTGAGCCGAACGAGCTTTTGTGGAAAGCTCCTGCATGCGGCGTGGAACTCGCATCGCCCACGTGCGATCCCGAAAATATCGCCGAATCTCGCCTTTGATCGTCGGAATTGCAAAAGTCGCGAATTTTGTGCCACGCGTAGGGTCAAAACGGTCAACAGCATTGATCAGGCCTATGTGCCCTACACTGACAATATCTTCATATGACTCGCCTGAATTCGAATACTCCCGCGCAACATGACGCACCAGACCCTCGTGTTTGTTAATCAAATAATCACGAAGCTCAGGATTATCTGTACCACGAAGCTCGACAAACAAATCGTGGCTCAGCATTTCGTCCCAGCGGGTTGATGGCATCAAAGCCTCACCTCGCTGAGCGTTTGGTCATTGTAATTTTTGTCCCGCTCCCCGGAGCGCTCTGAATGTCTACCTCATCCATCAGCTCGGCTATCAGATAAAGCCCGAGACCGCTGGCCTCCACGTACTCCTTGCGCTTCGCGTCAGGAAGGTGTTTCGGGTCAAATCCGCGCCCCTCATCCTCTACTTCCAGTGTCAGCTCACCGTCGCTCACGCTGTAACGCAGACGAAAACTATGCGCGGTATTCTCATCGTCATCCGAGAAAGCATGCTCCGTAACGTTCGTGCACGCCTCAGAAACTGCCACCTTCAGATCCTCAATCTCATCAACCGTCAAGTGCGCACGGGCCGCGACCCCCGCCGCAATAAGGCGCGCTACGCTGATGTATTGAACGTCAACGGGCAGAGTTACGGTGATGTGATCACACTTTCTGGCCATCAGTTGGCCCCCTCTGCGCCCGCTTCAGACGCTTTACACTGGCTTTGCCACTCTTTGATTAAATCCTCAGCCTCCTCGCGGCTTCCAACCACATTGAGAAGCTCGCGAGTGCCTGATATGTCAAAGACCCGAAGAAGATGGGAGCGGTCACACACGACCGTGATGTCCCCATCCTTCTCACCAACCAGCTTGCCACCACCCACAAGGATTCCCAGGAACATGCTGTCAATGAATTCCGTCGCCAGCAGGTCAACCAGGATCCACCGTGCCCCTGAGGCAAGAGTCGCATGCAATTGATCCCTCACGTCAGGCCCCGTATAGGCGTCCAGCTCGCCAGCCACCCTGAGTATTGCAACTTCGCCCTGAACCGTCACTTCAGCATTCATTGCTTCCCGTCCTCGCAATGGGAATCCTCAGGAGAAACAACGCTGCCCTCAGGGTCACCTGCTCCCTCAGGACTGTCACTGTCCTCCCGGTCACTATCCCACATCTGTCTGAAATGCTCCGCGATGCGGTTCTCGCGCGGATTGTTCTTTGGCCGATAGTATATCCGATCCTGCAATCCTTCCGGCATATATCTCTGACGAACCCAACCGCCAGGATAGCTGTGCGGGTACAAATACGCCGCATCACTGCCCCCGGCACGATGCCCCCCGGACAGGTGGTCCGGAACGCTGGCGCCGCCGCCCCGGCGGACATCCGCCATCGCCGCATCTATCGCCTCATAGGCTGAATTGCTCTTAGGCGAGATCGCCACATGCAAAGCTGCCATCGCCAGCGGTATTCGCGCTTCTGGCATACCAATGTATTTTACAGCATCAGCGGCAGATACCGCAACGCGCAGAGCTGTCGGGTCTGCTAATCCCACATCCTCTGCCGCCTGCACGATAATCCGACGAGCTATGAATTCCGGATCTTCCCCCGAAGCAAGCATCTTCGCCAGCCAGTAAATCGTCGCATCCGGGTCAGAACCGCGCATACTCTTAATGAATGCAGAGATTGTATCATAGTGCTCATCACCCGTCCGATCATAGTGAAGCATCGGACGTTGGAGTGCTTCCTCAACAGCTTCCAGATCAAGCACCGTCATGACCCGCGCCGCCTGTGTCTGGGCAGCCAGCTCAAGCGTATTCAGCGCCGCGCGTGCGTCGCCCTGACATGCCGTAACCAGATGCGAAAGCGCGTCATCATCTATCGTCATCTCAAGTTTCCCAAGCCCGCGCTCCTCATCATTCAGCGCGCGGAGCACAAGCGTCGCCATATCTTCCGGGGCAAGCGCCTCCAGGACGTACAACTGGCAACGCGAACGCAAGGGAGCAATAATCGTGTAATAGGGATTCTCAGTCGTGGCGCCAATCAGGGTGAACGTCCCTGCTTCTACGTGGGGCAGCAGCGCATCCTGTTGATTCTTCGAAAGACGGTGGATTTCATCGAGGAAAAGTATTGTGCCGCGGTCATGGAAGCCTCGGACTTCCGACGCGGAATTTGCGACTTTGCGGATGTCAGCCACACCCGAGCTTACTGCCGAGAGTTCTACGAATATTTTGCTCGTACTTGACGCTATAAGGCGCGCCAGAGTACTTTTTCCACACCCGGCTGGGCCAACTAACAAAATCGATGGAAGACGATCCTGCTCAATGGCTTGGCGCAGCATCGAATCTGGACCAACCAGCTCATGCTGACCAATCATCTCATCGAGCGATCGGGGACGCATACGGGCTGGCAAGGGAGCTGCACTGCTGCTGGCCTGTCCGAACAGGCCGCCATTATCAGAGGGCTCGCCCATTACCGTCTCCCGGGGGTGTCATGGTGTAAGCGGTAAGGAAAAGTGAGTGCCCCGCAGGAGCCGTGCGCCAGGAGATTTACGAACCCTGTTGTAAACAGGTGGGTGCCCTCTCAACGGCTTTACGTACGCCTGGCAGAGCAGGCCGTCGCGCTACCGATGAAGTCAGGCTCCCTTTTGAGAAATGTTGGCCCGAAAACTCTTGAGCGAACACGCACAACGCAGGGCAGCTCTTCATTGATTGTACCACAGCGACTACGCCATTCGCAAGGCATCCCGCTCACTCGCAACCATGCCCTGCACTGCCCACTCACCGCCTGCATTTACCAAGGCCAAGAGCCTCCTCTGTATGGCGGTTTCCCAGTCATACAGAGGCAAGCTGGTCACAAACTTATATCAGGCTCAACATGCTGAAATCAATCTCGCCGTCTGCATTCAGCAATTCCGCATCTGCATGGATGTATTCGATCTTGCCGGCAAACATCTCATGCGAACCGGTCAGGATCGAGCCAACAACGGTACATTCTATTGCTACAGGGAAATCCACCAGCACTGGAGCATTCACTTTCACGCCATCCTCGATACGGAGTCCGAGTTTCTCCAGTTTCTTCTCATCGCGACCACTGTGGCTTCCCAGATACATGTATCTATCTTTAAGTTCCTCGGTCACCAGGTGCGCCACGAAAACGCCGGTCTCTTTCACCATATGATATGAATATCGGCTCGGAACGATGCCCACCATTGCCATTGGCGGATCATAGCTGCAATTGCAGGCATAGCCTACGGCCAGCGCGTTGTCTTCACCTTCGGCACTCCGGCACGAAACCAGCACATTCACTCCCGGCTTGATACTCGGTCTGATTGCCGCTGCAACTTTCGCCACACAAAACACTCCCTCCGAATTGTTCTACTTGTCTAACTTCAAACATACATGCATTTCACCTACAATGGTACCTTTCCCGTAGAAAAAAACGCAATCCCGCCATAGGAGGCCTCCCTCCAATACTGGCGGAAATGTGTAAAGCGCCAGACACTTGCTCAGCTCAACAGGAGGCCACGATGCCAGAGCAACCAAACATAGTATTCGTCTTCTCAGACCAGCAGCGGGCCGATACGCTCGGCTGCTACGGTCAGCCTCTCGACATTTCGCCGAATCTCGATGCGATGGCCGCCGAGGGCGTCCTCTTCAAACACGCCTTCACATGCCAACCGGTCTGCGGCCCAGCGCGTGCATGTCTCCAGACCGGCCAGTACGCCGCCGAAACCGGATGCTGGCGCAACGACATCGCACTCCCCCGCACTGACCAGACTCTCGCCAACTGGCTCTCAGCCGCTGGCTACGAGGTCGGCTACATTGGCAAATGGCATCTCGCATCTACTGGCTCTGTCCCGGGCGAAGAAGATGTCAACTACCGTACGAAACCTGTTCCACCCGAGCGTCGAGGCGGCTATAAAGATTTCTGGGTGGCTTCCGACGTACTCGAATTCACTTCACACTCATACGACGGCCACATGTTCGACGCCAACGGAAACAAAGTCGAATTCGACGGCTACCGCGTCGACTCCCACACTGACATTGTGCTCGACTATCTCCGCACCCGCGATGGTGAGCGCCCGTTCTTTCTTTTCGTTTCATACATTGAACCACACCACCAGAATGACCATGCTCATTTTGAGGGCCCGCACGGCTCCAAAGAAAAATATGCCGATTTTGTCGTCCCTGGCGATCTCGAGGGCACTGGTGGCGACTGGGCCGAGGAATACCCAGACTATCTCGGCCAGTGCAACAGTCTTGACCACAATCTCGGCCGCATTCGCGCGGAACTCGACAACCTTGGCATCGCCGAAAATACTGTAGTCATCTACACGAGTGACCACGGCTGCCATTTCTGCACCCGCAATAGCGAATACAAGCGCTCGTGCCATGATGGCTGCACACACATCCCGATGATTGCATGTGGCCCGGGCTT
>CAYSRY010000018.1:0-22156 GCA_964433395.1 uncultured Armatimonadia bacterium
TCGCACCGTTCACTGTTTCAGCAAAACTCCGCCAATACACCATGCACCTCATGTGGGAAAATGCACAGGCTGGGCGAAAAGATGACAAAAACGGATAACATGGCTGCCTTCTGGTGAGTTTTACATAGCTATACAGAAATGAGGGTGCGACCATATGAACGAGCCTGCTGAGAAAACTGAACAAGCTAGAGATTCTCAATCTGGTACAAAAGCCCACAGTACCTTGCGGCATATCAGGGAGCTTCGTCCCTTTCAGGAAGCCTTGGAAGCATTCAATCTGCCTGCTTCCCGTGTAATCGGGGTAGAGCAGTTATATAAACTGCATGGCGGAGAAGATCACATGGCGGCCCCTCAATGGGCAAGCGTGTCTGCTTCGGAGACCTGGAAAGTGATATGCGCCTTGCCGCGGGTAATGCCAGATGCTTGTTTTGGCTGGACTTGCGATTATGTTCCCGAAACCGATATGTTTAGCTATATTGTTTCGGTATTGACGCCCGCTGATACTCCGGTGCCTGATGGCTGCCAATTCCGTGATATTCCGGAAACGCTTGTGGCGGCCGGGCGTTGGGATGAACCGATGGATCAAGTGATTCAGAAGCTGAAATCGCTTGGGTATGTCACCAATTATGATACCGCAGGCTGTGGTTGGAACGCCGAATTATATCTGGATAAAGAGGAATCGCGCCCTGCTCCTGGCGGACAGGAATGGCGCTGGCTGATTCCGTGCAGAAATAATCTCCCGTGAGTTATTCCCCAAAGAGCGTGAAAAGCGCACCTGATTTTGCTCAGATTTTGATCCTACCCTTGCCGCATTGCAGAAAGTGGTCATTGCCAGTCTGACATGATTAGCGGGCTTGCAGAGCCTGCCGGAATAAAGGGATGATAGTATATGGAGACTTTTTCAACCATTGCGGCAGAAGAACGCAATGCTGTGCGTATTATAGAATTACCTGCCTGTAAAATGGTTACCTCAGGCCCTGCCAATGGCGAGGATATCTTCGGCCCTGACGGAGTGCTTACACGCTTTAACGCGTGGTTTTCGGAATTTGACAAACAACGCGCCGACCGCTTTTACCCTCGTGACTTTATGTGGTGTCCTGCCACCGGCGGTTTTCAATGGGGATATGCAGTTGAAAGGATACCTGCCGATACGGGCGGCTTTGATGTGATTGATTTCCCCGGCGGGCTTTATGCCGTGGCGATAAGCGTGGACGCCGACGGCACAGACCATAACCGTGTATACAACGGCATCTTGGAATGGGTAGAGAAGAGCGGTTGCTTTATGATGGACGAAACCGACGAGCGCCGCAGTCTGGGCAATATTACGTCGCCGCCCTTCGCCAAAGAAATCATGGGTTACCACCAAATGGATTTGTATATCCCGATCCGCCTCAATGAGGAGCGCAAGTGAATAAATCTGTGCCAAAAATCGAACCATAGCCTGCAAGTTGCTGTTCGAAATCATTGGAGGAGACGGTGACATGGCACAACACGCGCCTTATCCGACCGATAGTGTTGTTGACCCTTTTGGGGGAAGCGAGCCGCCCCGCATTGCCAACCGGATTATAGATTATCGCCGGATTCAGCCTTGGGAAAACTACTTCCTCGCCTCAGCCATCTGTTCCGTAGCAGTGGCAGTGGGTGCTGATGAGGAGCAACTGAAAACCCTTGGGAACGAGAAGGGCAACAGCGGTTTGCATTTCTTTTCCGCTATTACGGGCGATATGTTCACGGTGTTGTATTCCACTGAAGAGTTTTGTGACAGCGGATTGACTAACGCTTTCTTTGTGCCGCAGGTAGTCAAAAAAGCCTATCTTGCATTTGGACGCGATTGTTTATATCTCTCGAATGCACAAATCAAAAAGGATTTTCGAGCAGTGGTAAATGCCATCAAAGCCTCGGTAGATCGAGGAATCCCTGTGTTGGCATGGGGTATGGGCAATGTGACGATAGGCGACTGGCATGGGGATATGCCGGAAGGTTGCCTTATTGGAGGCTATGATGGCGACCTGCTATACGCCAATCTCTATCCCGGCCCTGGCCGCATGGAAGTGGATGAAGATGGTTACTATGCTGTACCCGATGGCCTGAACGGCGTACTGGGCCTTTTTTTCGTAGGCGAACCGAACGAAAAGATAGATTTGCAGGTCATTTATGAACAATCGATTGCGGATATTCCGGGCTTTTTGACCGCACCGCCTGCTGATAGCTATGTTTTTGGAAAAGTCGCTCTTGAAGAATGGGCTGATACCCTTCTGGACGAAAGCCGTTATGTGGGAAAAAATGATGATGAGTTGAACGAGATTTGCTGGCAGGTGCATTGTGCGCCATTTTGCAACATCTGCACAAGCGCGGCGGTAATCTATATTCGCGCGGCCGCTGAGGTATATAACATAGATATTGCGAAAAGACTGTTGCCGCTCTATGAAAAATTCACACGGCTTCGGCAGGATATTTGGATGCTGCACGGTGACTTCTTCCCACCAATGGACAAGTTTAAGACCCGCGAGTTCAGAGCTGAAATCGCGAAGATGCTGCGTGAAATGGGCAGTGTCTGCGATGAAATCCTGATGGCATTTGAGGAGGATAAGTGATTTGGACACAGTAAAAGACATTAAAATCGAAAATCTTCCGAAAGATTTCCACCCCAAAACGCTTTCCGAAATATTGGAGCTCACGAAGAAGGTAAAAGGCAACACTGCCTTGGTCTATGTTCACCTGAATAAACTGGTTTTCATGGAAACCGAGCGGCTTATTATACGCCGTTTCATGCCAGAGGACACCGAAGCGGTGTATGAGTTAGCGAATGCCAGAATGAGCTCATCTATGAAAGACTTCGATCATCAGTGGCCTACCGATTTGGAAGGATGCCGGGCTGCCGTCGCGTATTTTTCCGGTGAAGATATATACTATGCGGTTTGCCTGAAGCCATCCATGAAACTGATTGGATTCATTGCGTATAACAGCGTGGACGCCAACGGTATCCTGGATTTGGGACATGTCTGGCATACCACTTATCAGAATAACGATCTGGATACTGAAGCGTTGGCGCTCATGGCGCAATATACTTTCGAACAACTTGGCATTAACGGTGTCTGTGCCAGAAACCCGCTGGAGTGCGAGGAGCAGATCGCCCCGCTCAAATCAATTGGCATGGAGATTATTGATACAAACAAAGCGTCTTTTGTAAACGATGCAAGCGGAAATCCCATAGAGTTTTCAGCATGTTGGATGCTGATCACAAGGGATAAGTGGGAAGCAAATCATCCTGATTGCTATGCCCACAAAAACAAGCCGGAGATATTGGGTATGGCTGAAACGGCGCAAAATGACGGCTTGGACTTGCCGCCGTCCGCAGAAATTCCGTTCTCCGGAGCAATCGATCTGGAAGGCCCGCCGCTGGTGCCACATACCCGTGCATTTTCCTCGGCGGTGATGTCGCTGACGGTTCTCATGGGAATGTCTCATGACACACATATCATACAGGCCCATAATCGGACCTATCGTGCTGATCATGATTATTACCGAAATCTACTTGTGTCCGGCGAGGGTTTTCTGTTCTGGAGCGATGTATGGCAGTATTTCACTGGTACACTACCGCAGGGAATGGGGCCGGACACATGGGAATCGCTGGATGACATGCCCCATACTGCCGAAGCACTTATTGATTGCTTTGAAATGGCCGGAATGAAAGCGGAAATATTCACTAATTATGACGCTGAATGTATAAATGGCGGTTGGGCAACCGGCGAACATCTAAAGAATATGGTGATGCGAAATATTGCTGAGGGCTTCCCTGTTTTGATGTTCAGTGGAGACCCCGGAGACCGGATTATTTTGGCTACGGGATATCAGAAGGGCGGCGAGGTTCTGCTGTCATGGGTGTTTTCGGCAGGGGATGACAAGCGGAACAAGTCTTTTGCCTCTGATAAGTGCGAGTGTCTGACAAATTGGGATGAGAATATCATAGCGGCTCTGCTTGTAAAGTCCACACCTCAGCCACCAACGGATATCAGGCCTTTGATGCGCAAAGCGCTGAGGCGCGGCGTGGATTTCCTGCGTCGGGATAGAAAGCTTGAGGGGTTTCAGGAAACATTTGACGGTTCCGGCGAACCTCATGTATATCCTGAGATATGGGACTTGGCGGAAAGACGCTGCTACCTGTCGTCTGAGCTGCAGCGAGTTGCAGAGTTGTTCGGGACCAACGAGCTGCTCACTGCCATTGATGCAAGCATGAAAATTCACGACAATATGTGGCGTATAGACACCCTCAGGAAAAGTAAGAATGGATGTGCAGCATTGAAAGATGCCGCCGTTCAAAAACAGATCGCTGAGATTTTAGGGGATTGCCGTCAATTGGATTTGAGGATTGCCGACACGATTTCCATGTATTTGAACGACGAGTCGCAACCGCATCAATAGTCCTCCAAAAGCTATTCCCGCAGAACAAGTGGGGGAGAGCTGCATCGTACGTTTCAAGTAGCTATTTCAGCTGGCATATCCGGATCAGCTCAATATACAAACGAAAACCCGGCGCTCAGCTTGGGCTGGAAGCGCCGGGTTCATATGTCTTTACCGTGGAACTAATCTAAACCGGTGTTGCTCGGCCGTATGAATTATCGACCTTGGTAAAACGCACTTTCAGGGCCTGCTCGACCTTGGGTGACGCCTCTGGTACTTCAACGATATAGCCGTTCAGCGCTGCAACAAGACCCATGGCAGGAACCGAAATCACATCTTCCGGATGAACTTTGATTACCTGCCCTACATTGTATGGCAGATGCTGCGAACGCATTTTTTTCAACGTTCCCCCGGTTATCTCATACCGCTCCGGATGAATGTCTCGTGTTGCTCGGACGTATACCTTCGCCCCGGCAGCCTCTTCGAGGTCATCGCAATACTCGCCGTGCGGTCCAATAAGCGCAAGTACTACCGCCGGATCTGCCCAGACTGCGTATGCATCAAAATCGCGTTGGGGTTGCGCTGCTCGCAGGTCATCGTATATACGAGACGCAACGGTCTCTGCCGCAAGGATCATACCTGTCCCTTCACAACATGGGCAGGGCACCTGCAATTGGCGATGCAAGCTGCGGCTCGTGCGTTTCCGTGTCATCTCAATAAGGCCGAGACGCGTAATGTGCAGAATCCTGGTCTTCATGCGATCAGCAGCGAATGCATCACGCAGAGCTGCCGAAACCTTGCGACGGTGTCGGACGTTGTCCATATCGATCATATCGATGACAATAATGCCACCGATGTCACGTAGACGCAGTTGCCGGGCGATTTCCTGAGCGGCGTCCAGATTTGTCTGCAACACCGCATCCTGAAGTCTCTTCGCTCCCACAAATTTGCCGGTGTTCACGTCGATTGTGGTCAGCGCTTCAGTCTGCTCAATGACTATGTTGCCACCGTGCGAAAGCCAGACCTTAGGGCGCAGCGCGCGCTCGATCTCCTTCTGTACGCCATAGTGCACCGCGATGGGCTCGTCGCCGCGATAAAGCTCCACTTTGTCGCGCAATTGGGGTGCCACGTTGCTGCAGAGGTTCAGAATCCGGTCATAGGCTACTTTGTCATTAACAACGAAGGAGTTGACCTCGGAGTCGAAAACATCGCGGAAGACGCCGTAGACCAGGCTTGTATCCTCATATATGAGTGACGGGGCTTTGGCCTGCCGCTCTTTGCCCTGAATTGAACGCCACATTTTGAGCAGAAATTTCACGTCTTGCTCAAACTCGCTCAGGCTTGCTCCCTCAGCGCGCGTTCGCACGATCAGGCTGAATCCGTCTGGCTTCACTTTCTGTGCCAGGTCGCGTAGGCGCTTGCGTTCCCTCTCGTCTTCAATTTTTTTGGATACGCCGACTTTGCTCTTCTCGTCGGCCATCAAGACCAGGTAGCGACTTGGAAGTGAGATCCGGCGCGTTGCACGGGCTCCCTTCAGCTCCAGCGGGCCTTTTGTGACCTGGACCAGAAACTCCTGGCCCTTCTTTACGACCTCACCGATGGGAGGAAAAGATCCCATTTTTCGCCGCATCTTATTTCGCGAGGGTTCTTCAGTGAAAGCGTCAGACACGTGGAGGAAAACATTACGCTCGATGCCGACGTCGACAAATGCGGCGTCAAGACCTGAAACAACGTTCTCGACTCGCCCCATGTAGACATTACCGACTACCTCTTGCTCGCGTTCAACCTTGAACTCGGCAAGGCGACCATCTTCAAGAATTGCTACCCGCGTTTCGCGCGGGTTCACATCTACAATAATATCTGTTTTCATGGTCCGAATCCTCTTCGGTTGCTGCTGATAGTCTGCGTTGAACCGGCGGGGATTCCCCACCGCACGCCGTAGTGACGAAATACACGTCACCAGTGCAGTCTGCCGGAGCAATCCCCAGACTGCAGCATCGTTATGCAGCAAAAGCTTTGTGCGAGACATGTGCTATTACCAGCTGCCATGCCTGCATTCTCTCGTCTATTGCATCCCTGATTCACACAGGGATCGGTGCATGCCCGTCCTGATGAGGTGATGCCACCCTAGTGCCTTGACGCCCATGAGTTGTCCAAGCGCGTTCAGCACTTCAATCGGTTTGACAAGCGTGTCCTCACTTACGCCCATGCACACTGAAATTACCATCCCGTCCGTTGTGAGACGGTGTATATTGGGTCGGATATTCACGTCGCGAGTCTGCCGTTTCGTCTCGCGCACAATGATCACCGAGTCCGAATGGAGCAAAGTCTCAGCCGCTGCTTTGAGTTGAGCGGGAGAGACATCTTCACCAAAATTGGCTGTGCCCTCGTAACTGGCGTACTGCACTTTGGCCCAGTACTGCTTCGGGGTGCCCGGGTGAATCTCAACACCGCGAAGGGTCAACTTACTCATCTCTGGGGCAAGCGCGTCATACACTTCGCGAGCGTCCGCATCTTGTGTGAGCTCAATTGCACACATCTCAGCCAGCCCCTCAATGCCCACTGCAAGTGGCGAGGGGAAACTGATATAGGCACGCGGACTGAAACCCTCTGTGTATTTTACTGCTATTCCGGCGCGACGTACAGCGCGATCAAATACTTTCGCCAGATCCAGGTGTCCCAGATACCTCAGGAGCCCTGTTTTTTTATACGTTACAAGAGCGAAGCGGCGGTCGTCGCTACTCATCGCACGCCTCCTCTGCAGTGGGCTGCGGAACCCCGGGACACTCATCAACAAAATGTGAAACGCCGCAGCCGCAACAGCCGTCTTGCAGGCAATACGGCGTGGTCACACCCTGAGCAGAGCGCTCCAACTCCCTTTGCAGAAAACTCTTTGTCACACCCGTGTCAATATGATCCCACGGTAATGAGGCGTCTACTGGTATCGCTGACGCTGCCTCATCGTATATGTTCAGGCCATGCTCAGAAGCGGCACGTTCCCAAATACCGAAATCAAATTGCTCGGTCCACTCATCAAGCACTGCCCCCAGGTTGTAGGCGCTCTCAATGACGTCAGCCGCCGTTCGGTCAGCTCGCGCAAGGTAGGCTTCCAGGACAGCCTCCTTGGATTCGTGGCAGTGCAGCTTCAGGTGTTTTACGTGTCTGCCCAAGGTCCTCAACAGTTCGCGTTTACGTTCTGACTCGCCACGCGTATCCTGTGCCACCCACTGGTACGGTGTGTGAGGTTTGGGAATCAACAGTGCTACACTCACGTTGAAAGTGAGCTTGCCTGCGCGATTGCCGAGGATGGCGCGACCTTCGCGGATGAGTGCTTCGACTGTCTCGATGATCCCGATGACGTCCTCGTCTGTCTCACCGGGGAAGCCGATCATGAAATACAGCTTGATCTTATGCCATCCGGCGCGAAGCGCGCCCAGCACTGCTTCGCGCAGATCCTCCTCAGTGACGCCTTTGTTGATGCTGTCACGCATCCGCTGCGTTCCGGCTTCTGGTGCGAAGGTGAGCCCGCTCTTCTTGACGCGCTGCACGCGTTTAGCGAGTTCCAGACCAAATTTGTCAACCCTTATCGAAGGCAGGCCGATGGAGACGCGCTGCTCGCTCAGGTCTTCATGGAGCGCCTCAAGCACCTCTGAAATCCGACTGTGATCCGTACAGCTCAGCGAGGTCAGCGAGATCTGATCATAACCGGTGTTGCGTATGATCTCTTTGGCCTGCTGGCGCAGTGTATCAACGGTGCGTTCGCGGACTGGACGGTAGATCATGCCTGCCTGGCAGAAGCGGCAGCCACGACTGCAGCCACGGCTTATCTCAACCTGGCCGCGGTCGTGAATGGTCTCCTTGAATGGCACTATTGGTGCCGTCGGATAGGCGGCACTGTTCAGATCCTGTACGATTCTGCGGCGCACGGGCTGTTGGCCGGGAGCTGGTGAAGCTACCACAAAGTGGCCCGCCTGCACCGTATTCCACAGCGCGGGCACATATACGCCCTCAATATCCGCGGCTCGTCTCAGGAATTCCTCCCGTGCCTCAGAGCTCGCAAACGGAACCCCGCATTCGATCAGGAGCTCGGCGATCTCGCACACGACTTCCTCGCCATCTCCAACGACCATCAGATCGAAAAACGCAGCAAGAGGTTCCGGATTCACCGTGCACGGCCCGCCCGCGATGACTATCGGATCCGAAAAGACGCGTGCCGACGCACGAAGAGGGATGCCGCCCAAAGCCAGAAGCGAAAGCGCCGTCGTGTAGTTCAGCTCATGCGACAGGCTGATGCCGACTGCGTGAAAATCGCTGAGCGGGGTATGCGTTTCAAGTGTAGCAAGTGGGATACTCTCCTGCTGCATGATTGCAGTCGCGTCTGGCCACGGATGGTAGGCACGTTCGCAGTACGTGTCCTCCCGGCTGTTCAGGACATGGTACAGGATGCCGGAGCCGACGTGAGAGGAGCCTACTTCGTACACATCCGGAAAACACAGCGCGAAACGGAGTGCTACATCTTCTGGGGCTTTCTCTACGATGTTGTGTTCACAGCCAATGTATCTCGCTGGCCCGACGACACGGCCCAGCAGGTTGTCATCTATCATGTACCCTCAATATTGTGAGCGTCTTTCAGTGGATTGTGCCATCTTATGACATTCCACCGCATACTGAAAAACTCGGGAGGGGGTGCAATTGCCCCTCCCGTCATACATACATAATACTGTACGCAGATCCCTCTCAGCCCTTCTCTGGACCTGAAGCAGCGTAAACATACTCTGGATGTCCCGGGAAGCTGTTCTTACCCTTGTACATGCGAATCAGATAGCGTTGCTTTTCAAAGCCGTACTCTCTCAGCATATCCAGAATATATCTGTTTGGCAACAGCACATCGCATTGTACGTGCTGGTTACCGGCTTGAGCCAGGAGAGATCGGAATATGATATTGGCATCGCTGGGACGAGCCGCAACAACGGGACCTAACTGCCACGCATGCAGACCCGGACGCAAAATCCCGTACCCGAGGATTTGCCGACCATCACGCAAGACGATGCACTTGTTGGACTCTTCGTGTAGCATGTGCTTCAGAAGCCTTGTCCGGTCCGCACCGAAAACGGGTTCATCAAATGCACTGACGTCTGGCAGGAGTGTTTCAGTCAGGGCTTCGACACCAGCGGCAACACCGGTATTACTGCCCCGTCCAAGCCACCGCTCCATCATATACTCATCTACGAAACCCATGGTATCATACAGCTTTTTGCCCATCGGTGTCGCATCTAGTTTCACGGTCTCAACGCATTCCTCAAGATATTCAATGCATGCGTAGAGCAATGCACCGCCAATGCCCTTGCGACGGTGGTCTGGGTGTACCAGGACCATTGCTATCCATCCGAATTTATCCTCAAAAGTCGTTGTCGTCGCCGTGCCCACCGGCACGTCACCCTCTGTGGCCACGAAGCAACCATCTGGCTCAAGCGCCAATAGACGCTCCCAGTCACCTTCCAACTGATTCCAACTGGCGAGCTTCTTAAGCTCCATGCCAAATGGTATATCTGCTGCGGTCATCTGCCGAATCTTGATCTCCGGGTTAGCCATATCAGTCTGCGCTCCCATGCCAGCCATCGCTCTGTTCATAGGGCTCAAGGATGGCCGATATGCTCAATTATCCGAACCAGACGCCGTATCGGCGGTACATCTCGTTGATTAGACTTATCGAGCCCCAGACAACGCCTGCCGTGAAATAGTGCCCAATTACCAGGCCCAGGAACATGGGCATCAGTTGGCGGTACAGGCGCATTCCGCCAAGACGCAGCACGATGGATTTGACGATCCAGACGAGGAAGAACGGACCCCAGATTGGGCCGCCATACGATGCAACCATGACATAGCCAAGTGGATGAAGCGGGAAGCGCAGGAACAGCGAGCGCAGAAGCACAAGTATCGTAGTCACGACGAAACCGGATGCTGCCGCTGTCGTGCGAGCTGTGTCTGGAAGAACGTCGGCATTGATCCATGACGAAAGCGATTCCCATGCGATGGCCGCTGCCCGTACACGTGAGCCGCCCTCTGTAGTGCCGCCCTCAAGAATATTGGCACCGTACGAATAATATGCCTGCAGGTGCAGGACATACGCTCCTGCAAGTCCAACCACCAGAGCGACTATCGTCCAGACAATCATCGTCCGTTGCCTGATGTGGGCTTCGTCCGCTATCTTGAACCCTTCTATCTGGTAGCCGCTCATGGTCGGAAAGTAGCCGCGCGCGAGCCAGTAGAAGATAGTAAAAATCGTCAGATTGTTGTAACTCATCCCGCGGTGAAGTGGGGCAGAACCACCCACATAGGCGAACATGTCCCACTGCTTCATGATCGGGAATAGCCATACCATTGGCGAGCCGGCTTCAGCGCGCATGCGTGCATAGGTCACGGCGAAAAGCAGAATCACCACAAAATACAGGCCAGCCATCCATACCCACATCCCGGCCTGCACCGCAATCACCATCATTGCTGCGAAGCCTGTAAGCCCGGCCCAGACAATCGTTTTGTAAGTGAATGGTTCCTTGCTGTCGTCTACTGAAGGATCGCCAGTGAATGCTTTGCGGAGGATCGCGCCGATCTGCTCGCGTCCAACCCAGAAAAGCATAATTCCAAGCGCGACATAGCCACCATATGCCTGTTCACGCTCGAATGGCATGCCTGATATTTCATAACCTGCCACTACAGTTGCAAAGTTGGAGAACCGAATGAGAAGATAGAATACCCAGACTGAAAGCAGAACTTCGGTTGAGACCAGATAACCGATTCCGAAGTTCTCGGGCCGCCAGGCGATCGACAGAGGGTTAAGCGACGACCACGGATGCTCAGTCAGCAATGCACCAAGATTATAGGCCTTACCCATAGCGGGAATTGCAGGGTTCCAGGCCTGCAGCATATTCATCACATTGTAGATCGCGGCAATCCCAAAGCCGGTCCACATGAGCGGGTTGGCAAGAAAACGTCCGGTCTGGGCATGGCCCTCATAGCTCGAAAGATCCATGACCAGGCGCACTATGGGGAAAGTGAGATGCTCCTTCTCCACCCATTGGCGCCGGAATATCAGCATCAGCGCGTACATCACGATGAAGTTTGCCAGAATGAAGATGGTCCAGACAATCAGCGGGACGATCCACGGTCCCCACGGAATGTGGCCATCTGCAGTTCCTTCGAACATGCCCTGAATGGCGTCCGGGTCCTGTGGCGCAAGCCACTTTGGGATCTCGTCCTGTATCTGCGAATAGTTGTTTTCAGGGGTTGCAAAATAAAATGGTACTGTCAACTGAGGCAGCATCTGGCGCGCGACGCCCACTGATGACATAGAGACGGCGATGCACAAAAACGCATACACAAGCAGCGTCTGGTGCTGGGGAAAGTGAAATGCCTTCGGAAGGCGATGCAGCAATGGCCCCAGAAATGCAAAAAACAAGGTCGCTGCGATAGCCGGAATGACCGGCACGCTTTCGCCAACTTGTACTCCCAGTGCGATGATACCAGCCTGACGCATCCACAGAAGACTTATCGCTAGGAGGATTACTGATGCGACAACCGCTCGCATCTGCAGGCCATGTTCAGACTGCGCCTCAGCTTGAAGCCCACTGTCCAAAGTCGTCCGCTGAACATCATGTGCCATTTCCTGAGCCCCCGCTCTCTTCAGGCAAAAGACAACGTCCGGGCTTTGCAGCCCGGCTGGGCGTCTCACATATCCATAGCCTCACATGAAGTATTCATCACGAAAGTAGCGAATACCTCCCAACAGCAATGCATATAAGCTCGCATCTGGCGTGGACACTGCCTACCATTTCTGCTCACAATGCGGACAATCGCATGGGAAACCATAGTCACTGACGGCCTCAGAGATATTGCGACCGATCTCGTTGTAGGTGGGCTTGTCCAACGCTGTAAGACACAAACGCGCTGATTTCGGCTCTCCACCGAAAATCGGACCGGGCATGATGATCGTTCCTCGGCTGTGAGCCAGATGTTTCAGGAAGTCCCAAAGTGAAACTTTACTGAATGCTTCTTCACAGGCTGGGCCATGCTTGCGGGCAATCTCATCTAACTGCACCAGCGCGCAGTAATTACTGGAACAGACACCTGGGCACTCACGTTTCTCGAGCCCGAGGCCATCGTAGAGCGAATGCATGCGGTCGGCCAGTTGTGTGCGCACCCAACCAAAGTATTCCTTCGCCTCATCTTCCATAACAAGAGGGTACAGTGCACACAGCGCATACAGTACCTGACTCGGGGTGGCCAGACCGGCCATATGTGAGAAGGACACGCTGCAACTGTCCATGATCACGCGGTCATAGAATGATGGGCGGCCGTTCGGACGTCGCGAATTGTACTTTGCATCGACCTCGCGGGCGATTTCCTCCGGCATTTCGCGCAGGCGCCGCTCAAGTGCACACTCGGGGTGAAGCCAGGCCGCACCAATCCGCGCACCGACGAGACCATAATCCTTGGAGGGAGCATAGAAGGGGATGACATTCTTCGGCATGCGTGCCAGCTCATTGTCAAATCCGTTCGGCACGAAGTTTGCATAGACGTAATCGCAGAGGATGGTCAGATCTGGCCGTCGGGCCACCAGTGCCTCCAGGTAGTCCAGCAGATTGCGGTCAACCGTGATGTCTACCGGATTGCCGGGCGCTACCACGACTACGAGCTTGACAGCCGGATCATCAAGTTCTGCCAGTTCATCCTGTGCAACGTGCCAGTCGCTCTCGCGTCTCCGGCGTATCGGAACGATTTCACATCCGTACTGCTTTGAAAACAGGTTCATCATCGGCTCGTACCAGGGCCAGGCAATCGCCACTTTGTCACCAGGTTCGAGCAGACGGTTGCGTGCCATCGTCGCCACGACGTGTCCGAATGCTCCAGTTGCGCCGTTATCGAGGTGGACGCGATAATTATGGCCGTTCAGACCATTCCCAAGCATTTGTGACAGATAGCGGTTCAGGATAGGCTCCATGAAATCCAGGGTTGCGGGGCTCGGATAATAGCCTCCGCTCACCGCTGCGGTGAAACTTTCAATGGTGTCGCCAATCCATCGCTCCGGGAATACCTCTTTGCTCAGATACTCCCAGACTCTCTGCAGGAAAACGACGCCTGTCGTCAGGGAATCGCGCGTATCTGCAAGAGCATCGGCAAATCTGGCGAAGTGTGTCGCGTGGTTGAGCGTTGACGCGCCGGCCAGAATCCGGATGTACGGCTCCTCGACTGGACTGCCATAGCAGTAGTCTGCATAGAGCTGCAAAACTGTCCACGCGTTCAACACTGTGCGCTGCTGCCAGTTTGGACCCCCACGCGAGGCATCCAGCAAAGCGGCTTCAGGCCCAAGTACTGCGCGAGCGTGTTCAACGAGCATGTCTTTGGCGGCGAACGGCGATATCTCTATTGGATCGAATTCCATGGTATGCGCTTCCAGTAACGGTATCAACCGAAGTAGGCCAGGTGGCCGGCGCAATCGGCCGGACAGCGCGGACGTTGTGGCGTTCGGCTGTGGGGCGTGTGCGCCACACAGCCACGTGGGTGGGGTATGTGACACAGAACCAAGCTATATTAGCAGAACATGTATGCAAATTCAACGCATCATTAACTTTCAACAATGCGACGTCGCAGAACCGGACGATTGTTCACAGCACTTCAAAGCACGTTTACATACCCAAAAGAGGTGTGAGCGGAACAGAGGGCGAATTTTTCCGATACCTGGCTAGATAGCGTTTCCGGCCTCTTGCAGGCCATTCTCGAACTATTGCAATTTCGGTCGTCTTCTGGAGGCCTGTCCGCTTTGCGTTATGGCGTCATATCAGATATTCACAGTAATTTGGTCGCACTTGAACGTGTGCTCGCCTATCTCACCAAAATGCGCGTCGACCGCTATCTTTGTCTCGGCGATATAGTCGGATATGGTGCGCGCCCCAATGAATGTTGCGAGCTTATGCGAAAACTTGATTGTGTCTGTATACGCGGGAACCACGACACCGCGGCATGTACTCCGGGCAAAGAACGCTGGTTCAATGCGCATGCGCGCATCTGCATTATGTGGACGCGTCAGATACTCACTGAGGAAAATTGCGAATATCTCCGCACATTGCCACAGACCGAAGTCGTCCAGGAAATCCAGCTCTGTCATGGATCCCTTACCGAGCCAGACGCCTACATCCGCACTGCCGGCGATGCGTTGCTTTCACTCAAGGCCATGACTGGAGCACTGTGTCTCTTTGGTCACACGCACTACGCTGAATGGTATACATTAACCGAGAGGGCAACGTACCCCAGCCACTACCGGGCAATCGCGGGCGGGACGCTTACACTGGAGAAAAATGTGAAGCATATGCTCAATCCCGGTGCTGTCGGCCAACCCAGAGACGGCAATAGCCAGGCGGGGTGTGCGATCGTTGACACTGAGGCACGAACAGTGGAGATAGCCAGAATCGGCTATGATATTGATGTCGCCCAGGAACAGATTCGCAGTGCGGGGTTGCCACCTTCTATGGCAGCAAGATTGCTTGCCGGTATCTGAATTTGGGGTGCATAGATTAGTCAATATTTGGGAATACTACTCGTGCATCATCTGGTCTCCCGATATTCTCGCGCGGGCAGAGCAGCCATTTAGTTCACGATTGTCGCAATACTCGGAGGTGGGCCAATTGCCGCTTGAGGATAAAGCAGCACGACGCCTTGTCGAACGCGAGATCGCCAGACACAACATTGATTACAGCCTCATGTCGGTTGACGTCATCAATGAAATCGCGTACCTCGGGGGGCAGGTCTCGGCTCTTCGTGGAGCAATGGGCAGAAATATTGAGCTCAAACGCGAAATTGATCTGATTGTTGAGGCAGTCGGGAACATACGAGGCATAAACGGTGTCGTAAATGACGTCAAAATAATCGACTAATTAGGAGGTTGTGCCCGCAATTCAACCGGGCGTACATTCAGGGTCTTCTGGTGCGTGTAATGCACATAGCCAGGAGGCGTACCTTTCAGGCGCCTGACGTAACGGGCCTGTGTGTGATCAACGGGCACACGCGTATCGTTGCGCCTTTTGGACAGGCTTGCAGCATGTTGGGCTGCTGCAAGTATTGCTTCATCAGGAATGAGCTCTGGAGCTCCCTGATGCCGTATGAGCACGTGACCACCGGGCGTATTCCGCGTGTGAAACCACATGTCATCTGGGCCCGCTTTGCGCAGAAGCTCATCATTCTGCAGGCCTGACTTGCCCCACATAATAACATGCCCGCTAACAGTGGCTGACTTGATCTTGGCGTGCCCAGACAATCGCTGCTTGCGCTCTTGCCCTCGCTTCAGATACCCTTGCTGTGCAAGTTCTTCGCGCAGTTCATCAAGTTCAGTAAGGCCTTCAGCCTGCTCTATCTGGACCTCAAGTCCGTCCAGATAGTGGCGTTCCCGCTTGGCATCGCGCAAAAGACGCGTTACCCTCTCCTTGACGGATATCAGTTTCTTGTACCTCTTGAAATATGCTTGGGCGTTCGCTTGCGCGCTCAGTTTTGGGGACAGATGCACCTCAAGCGTATTTCCATAGTCATACGGGTTCGCTAATGTAACATGTGATGATCCGCGCGGAATTGTATGCAATGCGGTGAGAATGGCTTCGCCATTTATCCGGAGTTCATCTGCATCCTCCGCACGATGCTGCATGTCATCACGCTCGGCCACTCGCTTTGCAACCACATTGCGCGCCCGGGCAGTGGCTTGCAGGAGGCGTCGACGAAGCTCACCCGACTGATTAGCCTCAATTTGCTGGTTAGCCATGCGCGCCACGGCTTGGTGTATTGTGGTTGCAGCCTCCGGACGGCAGTCCGGACATGACTGCAGCATGATTGGATAGGCGAAGTCTTTGTCGGGACACGCATATGACCACGCTCCCTGCCTGGATTCCGTGAGCATCTCCTGTAATGCCGTGACAAGGTGTTCGAAATCAGGGCTCGCGAGATCTCCTACCCGCGCATCACCAGCAATGTCGGCACGTGCCAGCGCTTCATCTCTGAATTGGTCGCTTGCCCCCTGCACCGTGGCCCGAAACCACTTCGTGGCTGACGTCTGCGGATCCGTAGCGCTGGCAAATAGCTCCTGTACGCTCAACGCATCGGGCCGAAGACGACCGAATGATGGCGGTGGAACGTAGTCAAGCCCCGGCTCGATCTGGCGAATTCTGTTGCGATCGGCTCCTATGTGTTTGACCGCTTCAAGAATCACCTTGTCTTCATCCAACACAATGAGATTACTGTGATTGCCCATCACTTCGAGCACGATAAAGCAGTGCGCCTGAGGGCCCAAGCCGCGGGCGTTGGCGAATTCCAGGCGAACAGCCCGGTCGAACTGGCGCTGTTCGATGTTCACGAGGACAGCCGATTTCAGCCACCTGCGAAGAACGCTGCCTGTAGGGTAGCTGACCGTAGGATCTGGTTCGTGCCCCTCATCGAGGTGGATGCGTCCGAATTGCGGGCAGCATGACAACACTAACTGCCCCGGCGGCGTCTTGTGTGCCAGATCAATCACAATCTCAAAGCGTGAGGTCTGAAACACGCGCAATACGCGCAAGCCCCGGGAGTGTTCAGCGAGGTTGTGCGTAACGGCATGCATCAGGAGGCTGTCAAACAGCATCGGTTTCCCTCTTGTAGTCATCTCTGGGAACAATGAATTTAGCTTTTGCAGAAGCCACGATCTCACCCTCTGCGGTGATCAGCTCAGCTCTGGTCTCATAGAAGCGACGTTTGCCGCTGACGAGCCAGCTTTTGGCCGTCAGTGTCTGGTCCATTGGTGCTGTTTGATGATAACGAACTGTGAGTTCTGCGGTCACTACACTGTGCCCTATAGTCGTTAGAAGACGGGTCATGACCTCATCAAGGAGGGTGGCGACGATGCCGCCGTGCACGACGTTCTGCCATCCCTGATAGTATCTGAGCGGTTCCCACTGTACCCAATAACAGGTGCCATCGAATTGAAAGTCATGAAGCTGTAAACCTCTGGGATTGTCCTGCCCGCAAGCAAAGCAATAGTGGTCGTCACTGAGCATGGTATAGTCGCTCCCCCCGTCGCTTGGTCGTGGCGCCGTATGCCGGATAATCGCACCTGTATGGCCTATGGTGTTGCAGAGTGGCGCCTGCCGAAAAAAGACGCAGCCACAAGCTGAGCTTGGTGGCTGCGTTGCTTAGCATGTCTGCTGATTTGGAGCAGAGAGGCTCTACGAGCCAGTTCGGATGCTCTCTTCGCCTGCCTCAGCATTGTCATCGAGCATGTCACTGAGGACGTCAACAAGCGAAGTCACAAGCCCATGGGGCCAGGTATCGCGTTTGAGCGCGGTCACGTCAACTCGTCCATCATATTTGGCGTCGTCAAGTTGGCCAATATACTTGGCCTTGATGATCGTCAGATGCTCACGACCACCACGGGTACTATAGCTCTCTTTATTGAGCGTCCCCACTATGAGGAGCGCATCGCCCGACTGGACATTCTTTACTGCCCATTCACCGATATCTTCCCATGCATCTACGAGGAAAAGGTCAGATACTGGTTCGCCGGTAGCGCGGAAAAATGGGCGGTTTACTTCGAAACTGAATTCGGCTTTCACCTGGCCGGACGTCTTGTGGCGTAGGATCGGATCTCGTGTGGCGAAACCCGTTAGCACCACCATGTTGAGATGTGCATTCGACAAACTGGCCACCTCCGTACCTTTAACCGTATTGATGCCGACCCCGGAATACCCGCGCAATCTTCCACTACCAAGGATAGTAGCCTATTATGCGGAAACTACACAACGTAGGAAGTATAACATGTCGGGCCGAAAAGTCAAGGTAATCTCGCTATGCATAAATAGTGAATGATGATGCTGATTGCGGCGAGCAGGAAGCGGCATATTTCGCCGCTATTGCCTCTATTTGCCACGTATAGAGCTATACTGCGTATTTATATCATGAGAGGGAGAGGTTGCGTGAAAGCAGTGAGACACAAATAGTTGAAGAAGTTTGTACTGTTATTTTCTGGCCGCAAAGAGGGGAAAGTGAAGCTGATGGTGGTGGAAAAGGGAGTGGTGGGCAGAGGGAGGGGGCGAGAGAGGCGATGGTGATGTGGGTGGAAAAGCGTGTTACGCATCGAATTATAGTGGCACGAAAGAAGGCGATAGGGCACGCGAAACGGATACTTACAGAGGAAAAAGTGATAATGAAAAGGTGACTCTGGCGAGGCTTGAGCGACAGTAGTAATGTATATTAAATGATATTATAGCGGTAGAAATGGTGAAAGCAGGTTCGCGGACCTGGCCGTCTGGTTCGAATTTCGAGGCCTTTGGTCCTCGAACCTCCCCCCTTTGGTCCCTAGGACGTGGGGTATAATTCGATATATTTACGGTCACTTGATATGGGAAGCTCCAGCGGGAATCGCAGGAGGTATTGGGGGAGAGAGGCTAACAGGTTGGGGAACCTGATTTTTCATATGGGCAGAAATTATGAATAATCGGTTGATTTACGGGTGAAAATGCGGGAAATGGGCGATTGTTCCTCTGGAATCGAAAATAGGGGGTGGGGGTATATTCGTGTGACGCGGCGCGGATGAGGGATGCGGATGGGAAGAGCGGGGGCCTTTTGCCCCCGCTCTTTTTGTTGCAGGAGGAATTGATTACTCAGCAGGTTATTCAGGGATGACTTCGAAGTCGAGTGTGGCACTGCCGATGACGTTATTTTCGTTGGCGATGGTTATCACGGCTGATTTGCGGCCAGCTTCTTCCGCGCGTTTGGATGCGTAGTAGGAGTAGACTGGCGGGTTGCCAAGGATGATATGTCCGATGCGCGGCTCAATCTTATACAGGAATTTGGCCGGATCGGCATCGGTCACCTGCGCGGGCACCGAGAGCTGCGTCCCTGCCTCTACTCGTGCTGTCAGGGACGGGAAGGAAAGCGTCGGAGAGGGGATTACTTTGCCGCGGGTGACGAAGCGCTCGCCTTTTGTCATCGCATCAGCGAGTATCTGGCCGATTGCCGCCATTTCCTCGAAGCCAGGGGCGGGAGAGCTTTGAACCCAGATCACGGCGTTGGCAACGAGGACTGCGACCATGTGGTCTGATATTGCACTTCGATCGCCGAACCCCGCGCCCTGCGCTACTGAGGTCGACCTGTACATAATTGTACGAGTGAGAGCATCGGCAGCGGCGCGCTGGTCTGGATAGACCCCGATTTGGATACCATATCTGCCTGTAGGGGAGGAATAGCGTCGGCGGACGCCGAAATCCATCTCCATTTCGCCGAGATCAGTCCGCTTCAGTACGGCGGAGGAAGGTAGGACAATTTCAGCGAGCTTGTCGGCATCAACCCCGGTAATCCAGGTCTCTGGTGCGGGCGGCAGAGGGCCCAATCGATACTCAATGCCGGCCTCGATTGAAGGGAAAGACGTTGGCTGCTCTTCGCCGGCATTGTCAGCCATTACGGCAGTAATGTTGATTGAAAATATGAGAGTCGTTATCAGCAATAATTCTGTGCTTCGCGATGCTATCCTGTTCATTTTATCATCACCTGTCATCAGGATTATTGTTTCTAACACGTGCGGGTATTTCCACTTGTTCATGGGTAATGCGGACACGTCCAGCCGCTGTCGTGCTCCGTGAGGCCCGCCAGGCCGTTCCCGATGCGAATGGATGCTGCTGGATAGATTGGATTCAGTATTGGGTGTTCTGGGGCGGTCTCTAACAGTGTCGGGAGACCAGTGGTGCCGTATGACGGGTCGTAATATTCCCCCCCGGAAAGAGCTTGGACATGATAGGTGAAATGCGGGTCTGCATCGGCATCATCGTGATTTGGTGCTTCCAACTGCATAGGTACATACCTGTCTTGGTAAGCGATGTATGCCCATCGAAATTTGCAGTATGTGTCGCTGGCGCACCCAGCCCATATGTATTTAGGAACGGCATCAATGCCCACTGCTCGGCAAAGTTGGCAGAAGACGATGGCATGACAGCAACACTCGCCCTCGCCTTGACTGAATATTGAAAGGTCGTGGTAGTGGTCCGCCGCGGGGTCATAGTAAATGTCGCCGTCCATTCCCGCGGAGATTTTGGTCTGGATGTCTGTGGCACCGTTGACATATCCGCACGCCTTCTGGAGTGCAAGTTCGTACAGGTCGTTAGTATCCAATGGTGTGCTTTCGGTAAAGTACATCGGGATGGCAGTTGTGCTGCCAGCTTTGGCCCATATTGTACCGTCGATTGAGTATTCGAATTTGAATACTGTATTGAGGGTCTTGACGCCGTTGCTGTTGGGAATAGCGCTGCCACTGCCGATGCCATCAACATCTCCATCGGTGCCGTCCTCAATGACGGTGCCGCTGAGCGTCGCACCTGTTGCCGTGCCAACGATTACGTCCGTGTCAGCGACTGCGTCATAGACCTTTGCGCGAACGGAAACGCCTGTCAATGTTATACCAATATCTGGAGCGACGGAGAATGTGGCGAACATTGTCGGAGGCGTGTTCTTCGTATAGCAAACGCCGTGGTCATCCATAGTCCCCCAGATGGGGGTAGTGTCGGCAGGGTCTACAGCCGTGCCACTGGACCATATTTTGAAGTGGTGATCGCCCGTGAAGCCCAAAGAGGTGACCGTGGCGGATACCTGCTGGAGGTTTGTCGTGCCTTTCTGGAGGGCTGGTTTTGCGAGCTGGTCGCGGTTGTTGGCCGCGTCGGTGGCATTTTCACTGGCGAAGACGACAGCATAATACTGTCCGGTGAGGGCGCCGTTCGCATCGACTGTAACGGGGATTGTGAATGGGCTGGTGTAGTGAGTTCCGGATGCCAGCGATGGTGCGGTGACCTCGGTTGGCCCCGAGAAATCGGTGCCATAGATTTTGAATTCGCAAGCCCCGGCCGCCCTGTTGAGGGTATATTTCAGGACACATGTTGCCTCGTGTCCGCCTTGACCGTCATCACCAATGCCGAAGTAGTACAAGTCATCCACCGCTGGAGTGAGCAGCGCGGATTTGTCGGCGTCGTAGCATGGTTCGGGTGGTGGTATAAATTCGTTGTGAGCTGCAGTGATTTTGTAGGTGTAGATGCCGTCGGTCTGGGGGAGATTGGTGTCCCATGTGACACTGCCAGCGCCAGTTCCGACATCATTCTGCGTCAGTGAGGCAACTTCCGAGCCAGAGAGATTATAGATTTTTGTCGTCACATCGAAAGTCGGCGTAATGCCGCTTCCGGAGTAGTGGGAAATTGTGTAAGAGATGGTGTGTGAGGTGTCGGCGGAGTCGTGGAGGATGATTGGAGCGCCGGTGGCTTTGACGATGGTGTTGTTGGGCGTGAGAGAGAGTTGTTTGTAAAGGGTGGTGGTTATCATGGCGTTGATGTCATCGACTTCAATTTTTGCGCGCCATGATACGGCAACATCGTTTTTGTCGGCTGGTGTGCCCCACGGGTATGTGACAGTCAGGTAACCATCTTGCATGCTCGGAGACCCGCCAGTGCCTTGGCGCGTCCACGTACCACCAATGTTGCGCTCATATGAGACATACGCGAACATGTATGTGGTTTCGTCAATCTCGCCGGTCAACCGGCATACAAGTGTGGTGGTGTCGCAGACCGTACTGCCGAATGTCTGGCCAGATGAGGCCCTTGCGAAGAATTCGAAGTCACTTACAGTGGGCTCCTGAGCGAGAGCAGGCGTGGCTAGCCACGCCCCCGCGAGAAGGAAGATGGTACAGATGAGAAAGATGTTGCTGGCGAAA
>CAYSRY010000019.1:0-10781 GCA_964433395.1 uncultured Armatimonadia bacterium
CAGGTCTCCACGCCACGGAATACCGTCGGAGCTGCGGTTCATCGGCTTCTCATCAACCATTACAATATTGTGTGCGCAGTCAGAAGCGGCATAGCCGCGGTAGATGGTGTGGGTGTAGCCGAGGTCAGAGACCAGTTCGCGGCCGTAGGCCCAGTATGTCATGTTCAGATTGTCAGCGTGAGAGTGTCCGTGAGAGCCAGAGAATTGCATTTGCGCTTCAGCTGCGGTTCCGGAGTAACCGGATTCGAGCGCTGCATGTCCAAGTGCCCACATGAGAGAGGATGCCAAAGCCTCCGGTGGGGCTACTTTGGTGTTCGCCCATGTATCATGGACGCAGGCATATGTGCCATCAGGGTATTTAAGCACATCCATGCCGACAAGGGCTTTTTCCAGGAAGCGTTCTTCGGTGAATGGGGCATAGTCATCGAAGCGCTCTCCGTTTCCGGGCCATGTGTAGCCGGCGGGGTCTGAATATCCCTCCGCGTGCTGCCAGGCAGATTTGAGCCCCTCGGCAGTCTGGCGGTGGTATGACACTGAGCCCTCTTTATAAGCGCCATCTGCGAAGAAGTCTTCATTGAGCGTTTTGCGCAGCAGTTCCACGCCTTCGTGGACATAGTCAGGCCTGCCGACAATGCGGCCGGCATCGATGAGAGTTCGGGCCCACGAGGGGGTCATATTCCCAATGTAACGATCAAAAGTAAGAGTGAAATCTGCCATTGCCTCAAAGAGGTCGGTGCGCACGAGCGTGCGTACATCTGTGCCGACTTCTGCGGAATATTTCTCGAACTCACCCGTGTCGGCGAGGATGTCGTAGGCTGTGAGCATCCCTGTGTGTATCTCACCATAGAACCATGTAGAGCCCATTTTCTGTGACAAATATGGGTAAGGCGGCTCATTATCAGCGAACATCGGGCGGCGGAACGTGTAGCCATCGAGGCCGTGAATCGGAAGATTCGGATAGACTTCAGCCATTCGATGCAAAATGACTATTGCGCGGCGGGCATATTTGGGGTCTTTAGTTGCCAGATATGCTTTTGCGCAGTCGCAGGCTTTGCCAGCAAGCCAATAGCGTGTGTGATAGTCTATATTGGCGTTGAAAAAATGACGGAAGTCGTGTTCGCCTTCATAATAGGGGTATTCCTGGATCTCACCATTGGGTGCCTCATGGCGGTAGATTTTATCCATCGGGTAGTCATTGCTGGGATACACGTGGCCACAGTATTTGCATTTGACTTCATGTGGACGATCAGGGCTCCACACGAGTTGTGAACCTTGTGACCCCTTGTCGCAGTTCGCACAGGCTATTTCGTGGAATCCTGCTTTGTCGGTGATGAGTGACCGTACCTCGTCTTCAGAGAAACGCATCACCTCATTGGCACGGCTTACATCGGATGCACTGCCTGATATCGCGAACACAGGATGTGCAGGTTCGTCGGCAAATGCGCTCACAAGAGCGCAGAGGACAAATACCGCGATGCCGAACACGTGAAATGGATGCATTGCATACCTCCGGGAACTTGCCAACAGTGAGTTTGCATGGTTTAATAACCGTATTGAGAGTTTCCCTGTGCGATGGGGACATGCCTCCCGGCAGTTACATTACTCGGCCAAATTGACACTTGCCCCCATGAGAGAAGAGGCAGAACTGCACGTGCCGGAGCACACCGCGGAACTTGGAACAGGTACAATGGCGTTAATGGGCATGGTGGCATTGGTGTTGACGGCTGCCATGCTGTGGTTTGCCGCCTTCCTCATGCACATTCGCGAGGCTACTGCGGCCAGGACCCTCTGGGCGACGCTGTGCGTCTGTATTATCATGGGCGGAGCCGGAGCCCTTCTGACAGGGGGCGAGCTCAACGACAATGGTGTGATCGCCGTGATTGCGGTGGCCTGTGTGCTCTTCGTTGCGGCCATCAAAATGATATACCAGACTGGCATATTCAAAGCCATCGGCGTTCTGCTGCTCAATGTCATGATACAGGCAATCATTATCTCGCTGTACCTCATGGCAAGTCTGGGGACAAGTGGCCCCCCGCAAGCGTCGTAGCGGTTTGCCCAACGGCTCGTTGATGTGCTATAATTGTTTGGTAATCTGACAGTAAGCTGAGACAGATGGTGCTTGTTTTGACGAAGCTCCCCAGTATTCGCCTCCAGAGGGATTTCCGCCGTATCTTCGCTGTGGGGCGCCGGTATCGCCGCAGGTATTTCACTGCGGTTATTGGTGCTTCAGGTGAGGCTGGGGTGTGTCGCACCGCATTCGTAGTAAGTAAAAAGATTGGTAAAGCAGTCGTCCGCAATCGCGTCAAACGGCAGATGCGCCATGTGACGTGGGAACTGCTGGAGAAGCGCGAGAGCAACCGTGATATCGTAGTAATCGCAAAGCCAGGGGCGGACAATATCGGCTTCTCCCGACTGCATCAGGAGATAGCTGAGATACTCAGTGAAGCAGGGGTTGTTTCTATCCGAAAGGCGTGAGAGCATTGGCGCAGGTGCTGATCTGGCTGGTGCGTTTGTACCAGCGGACATTATCGCGCATTTTGCCTCCGATGTGCCGTTTCACGCCAACCTGTTCCGAGTATATGATCCGCGCGCTGCGCGTGCACGGTGCGTGGCGTGGTTTTTTTATGGGGTGTATGCGGATATTGCGCTGCAACCCGCTCAATCCGGGAGGCTACGACCCTGTTCCCGGCGATCCAGATATACAGACAGCGAACAAATCAACTGAATCACACAATGGAATGACGGAGAAATAGTGATCCAAGTTACTAAGACCCACACTCATAGATTTTTGTCGCTTCTTTTCGCCACGTCCCTCATTTTACTGGTTTGCGCGGGTGCGTGGGCAGAAAAGGGAATTGCTGTCCAGACCGGTCTGCCCGAAGAACTCACTATTGATACGAGTTTTGACCTCAAAGCTCAAATCGAAGCATTGACGAAGATGGTTGAGTGGTCGGCTGAACATCATCCGAAGAAAAAAGTCGGGCTGATAGCAGGTCTGACTTCGATGTTCACCGCTTCGGACAAAGATCAGGTTGTCACCACAAGTGACATTAAAGACCGGCTTGCCGATCTGCAGGAACAGCGCGTTGTCGTCACAGGCATGTACTCGGTTGTGGATGACAAGGCGGGCACGATAACTGCTGGTGGTGTGACGATTCCGGTGAGCATCAGTGGTGGAGTGGAGCCAGAGGGATTTGTCGATTACACATTTGGCCCGCTGCCGGCGGTGATCACAGGAATAGTCGAAAGTACAGACGACAATCCGCCAGCAGGGACAATCCGTGCGACGAAAATCGAGCCCAGCGGCTGGCTTGCACAGTTTCGCATCGCTCGCTGCCACGAAATTGATGGCGATTTCGAGAAAGCAGTTGAGGCATATCAGGCTGCTGGCCACAAAGCTACAGAAAGTGGATCTCTGCTAAGTAGTTTTGGCCTTGTGCGCGGTGCTGAACTGGCGCTTAATCAGCTGAAAGATGAGAAGCGCGCGAAGAATCTGTATAACGAAGTCTGGAATTCCTGTGGTAAGCTCGACAAGGACGGCAAGTGCGCATATACCATCTGGGAATTCGATGGCAATGCGTGGGCGCTTGTACCCCTCCGGGAGCAAGTTGGCCCCGTCCTCGATGAACTCAGCAAAGACAATTTCTGGTATGGCGTTGTCGACCTTTTTGTCAAAATCGCCGGTGGTAATCCGGCTCTTGGCGTCATACTGATCGCCATAGTCATGCGCCTGATGATCTGGCCGCTTACCAAAAAACAGCTGCAATCTGCAAAGGCCATGCAGGATCTTCAGCCAGAGACGAAAGCACTTCAGGAAAAGTACGTCGATGACAAGCAGAAATTCCAGGAGGAATTCTGGAAACTATGCCAGGAACGGGGCGTGAACCCACTAGGCGGTTGTCTGCCTATGTTGGTGCAATTCCCAATCCTCATTTTCCTGTATCGCGGCATCAGAGAGTACATCTGGCACTTTGAGAATGCGTCATTCCTGTGGGTTGATAACCTCGCCGCTCCGGACATGATATTGCTGGTCGCCTACACCATCAGCATGATCTTCTTCCAGAAAATGACGCAGAAGACACAGGCGAGCGCTGCAATGAATCCGCAGCAGCAACAGCAGCAGCAGATGATGACTTACATGATGCCTATAATGTTTTTCTTCTTTTTCCAGAGCTTCCCGGCAGCGTTCCTGCTGTACTGGCTGGCCAGTAACATCATCTACTTTGGCGAGCAATATCTGCACACCCATACGCAGACGCCTGTGGTTGATGGGGCGGGAAATGGCAAAGCTACGGGTTTTGTCGGCAGCATGGTAACCATGCTGACATCCGGCGACGAGAAGAAAGACGACAATGCTGACGCACCAGTTGAGCGCAAGAGTTATGCAGACCGCGTTGCTGAAAGCAGTGGCAAGAAAACTCATCGGGATACAGGAAAAACAAGCAAACGTAAGTGAGCGAGGCGGCGGACGTCCTCACTCACACACACCATAGTCACCCGAAAAGGAAGTTCAATATGAGATATATCGAGGCGAGTGGCAAGACTCTGGAAGAGGCGCAGCGAGTTGCGCTTGAGCAGCTCGGTGTTGACGAAACAGAAGTGGAGTTCGAAGTCCTCGAAAAGCCTGGGGCTTTTGGATTGTTCGGGGCATACCGGGTTAAGGCCACTGTTATCGCAGATGAGGTCGCCGAAGACGCTGATGCGAAACCTGCCGACTGTGAACAGCCGGAGGAATGCGACGAGGTGGTTACGTCCGAGCGGGTTAAGGCCCGGGAAGACGAAGATGATGTCGAGGAAATGGACGACATCGAGTGGGCGGCCGATGAGGTGGACTGGACCGACGCTGTCATGCGTGAGGTGGCAATTGAAGCTGAGCTGGTCGCATGCGACATAGCTTCGCTTATGGGTGCTACCGGCGTTGAGGTTACGGTGCAGCAGAGCGGAGATCGTGAAGTGACACTGGTGATGAGTTCAGACGATCCTGGTTTTCTGATCGGACGTCAGGGTGAGACGCTTGATGCCCTGCAGCTCGTTGTCGCAATTGCCGCAAATCGTGGCAGAGACGACGGCGCGCGCGTAATAGTTGATGCTGAGGACTACCGGGAGCGCCGCGCGCAAAGCTTGACAGAGATGGCGCAAGAGCATGCTGAAAACGCCAAGCAGAGCGGCAAGGAAGTTGTCGTGCCCGATCTGAAGGCTTATGAACGCAGGCTGATGCACATGGCACTGCGAGACGATAAAGGTGTCGAGACCTACAGCGAGGGCGAGGGGCGTGATCGCGTACTCGTCATCTCGCCTGTGCTCATGGACGATGATGAAGAGGGCGAAGAGTAGAAGTCGAATACACTACGCTTCACGTCAGCTCATCGAAAGCCCCCCGGCAATGCCGGGGGGCTTTTTGCATTGCAATTGCGCTGAATTTGCTGTGAAGTAGCCAATCACTCAGCTTGCTCTGCCTATGATGTCTGGCAGCCGTATGCTTCCAGCCGGGCATTCATCTCGTCGCAGTGCAGCAGACCTCGTTTTGCGCCAAGATACTCCGTGACGCTGGCCGCATTTATTGAACCAGCCCGCAGCGCCTCTCGAAGTTCCACGCCACGGAAAAGTGCAGCAGTGCAGCCTGCTGCGAATGCGTCTCCTGCCCCAAGTGTGGATTTCTCATTGGCTTCAACAACAGGCACGGTGTAGTGAGCTGTACCATCGTAGGCTTCGCAACCCTCTGGCCCCAGCGTCATTACAACGATATCGCAGCCGGCATCATACAGGCCCTGAAGAGCCTGCATTTCATCGCCATGCCCGGCGCGCTCTTCAGTATTGGTCAGGCCATAGGCTTCACGCTTGTTCACAAACAGAACGTGGCATGCTTCGAACGCAGGGGCAAGCTCTTTGAGGCCTTGGTGCAACTGCGTTCCTCCTGGGTTCAGTGCGAGCTTGATGTCGTGCTCGGCTGCAAACACTGCAATCTTTGTGAAAAGACTGGCACTTTCGCCAGCCATTGAGGACAGGTAGATCCATTTTGCCTCGGCCAGGGCGTCCCAGTCCACCTGATCTTCGCGAAGCAGTGTGCTGGCCCCCCGATGTACAAGTACCGTGCGGTCGCCCGTGAAACACGTGAGGATGACGGAATAGCCAGTTGTGGCCATCGCGTTGTGAACCAGCATTTCGGTGTCGACATTCTCACGATTGAGCTTTTCAATAATGCGCATCGCGGCGTCATCGTCGCCAAGGCTTGAGATGATACCGACCTGAAGACCGAGGCGTGCGAAGCCCACTGCGCAGTTTGTCGCGCCGCCTCCTGTGGCGATGAAGATTTCATCGACTGGGACCTTACCACCATACTCAAATGCAAGGTAGGAATCGTCCGCATCTTTATCACGAACAGAGATGAGCTTCATCTGTGAAACATTGACGAAAACATCTTCAGTGGAACTGCCGACGCAGACAATATCGTGCATGTGTATCACTCTGTTGAATAGTGGTGGCAAAACTGGTCCTATTATACACGAAAACAGGACCCTTGGTTACCGTTTTGCAGGTGTTGGTATATGATGGAGGAAATACTTCCAACTATTGCATGATACCAACTAGGAGGAAAAGCAGATGCCTATTGTGCAGATTAAAATCTGGGAAGGGCGGACGCAGGAGCAGAAAAATCGAATTATTCAGAGCGTCGCCGATGCGATTGTTGAGAGCATGGGCGTCGCGCGTGAACGTGTAACGGTTGTGCTGCAGGAATCACCGAAAGGGAACTGGGGAATTTATGGTGCGCCGGCTATTGAGGCCACGGAGGACTGAATACGCCAATAGCAAAGGCAGGGCGTGACATAGCAACGAAGGGACGACACCGGATGGAGAAGCAAATCGCCACATATGTTGACGAACACAAAGAAGAGCTTTTCAGTCTGCTGCAGGCTCTCATCCACATCAAAACCACCAACCCATACTCTGGCGACGCTGAACCCGGTGGAGAGAGGGGCGGGCAGGAGTATTTGCGCCCGATTATTGAGGCGATGGGTGGGCAGATTGACATGTTTGACTGCCCAGATGATATATATGCACAGACAGATGTCGTGGGGCCGGCTAACCGCGATTTCCACAATCGGCCAAATCTTGTTGCAACATGGGATTTCGGCGGCGATGGTCCGACTATTATCATCAATGGGCACATGGACACTGTGGGGATTGACACTTTCTGCGGCGACGCATTGAGCGGGTCCATGGATGATGAACGGATATATGGTCGTGGTACCAGCGATTGCAAAGGTGGTATTGCAACTGGTGTGGCTGCCATTCAGGCACTGCTGGCATCTGGCGCCGCGTTGAGGGGCAAGCTGATTTTTGAGAGCGTTGTTGACGAGGAGTGCAATGGTAGCGGCGCCGGGACGCTGGCGTGTCTGCAGGCTGGCTACACCGGCGACATGGCTGTTTTTGTGGATGGCAAGGACGATACGATCACGGTCGGCTGCAACGGTTGTCTCACGGCCGCGGTGGACGTCAAGGGAGAAGCCGGACATGCTGCCCGTGGAACGGGCGTCAATGCAATCGAGAAAGCTGTTCTCATACAGCAGGCAATCTACGATTTCAAACGCGCGCGTGAAGCTGAACGCCCTGGAGCACGGCTGAATCTGGGTATTTTCAGAGGTGGCATCCACCCGGCAGTCGTCCCGGCGGAGGCGCGACTGGAGATGAACATCGTCTATGAACTCGACGAGGCGCAAGCAAGTCGCGAGGCCACGGGTGTCTGGGGCGCAAGTCTGCTGCGCGAAGAGTTCACAAAATTCATCCGAGAAGCCGAGGCAAAAGATGAATGGCTGAGCGCAAACCCCAGCAGAATCACGTGGATCAAGGATCTGGTGCCGTTCGATGAGGGAGTGGACACCGATCTCGTACGGAGCATGTATGCCACATTTGAAAGCGTTGCAGGATACGAACCGGGAGTCGATCGCATGGTCGCCTGGGCCGATGCATGCTGGCCTTCGGCATTGGCTGGCATACCGACTATACTCTATGGACCAGCATCACATACAGCTCCGCACACTGACGACGAGTATGCAGAGCTCTCAGCACTCGTGCGCTGCACTCAGGTACTCGCAGTATTTCTCGTGCGCAATATGACCTGATGTGTGCCTGAAACTGACTGTTCAATAAAATGGCCGCTCCGTCAACGGAGCGGCCATTTTATTGCCAGTAATGCACGTGATGTTAGCGGCCGAGATCCAGCTTGCGAAGCTGTTCCAGCAGACCGAGCGCTTTTGGCGTCCATGGAGAGGCGAATTCCGGTTTCGACTTGTCGCCAGTTTCAAAAGTCTCCAGCAGTTTTCGAGCCTCTTTGAATTGATCCTGGGCCAACCAGCAGACAGCCTTAAAATAACGGACCTCAAGCAGCCTATCAGAATTATTGAAGCTCGTCTCAAAACCTTCGAGTTGTTGGAGGCAGAGTGCTGGGTTATCAACAATTTTGAGGATGATTGTGTCTAAATATGCATTGGCAAAAGCCCCACGCTCATTGCGCGTGTCAAGCGACATGGCTTTGTCGAGATATGGGGGCGCCTTTTCGAAACGTTCAAGCTCAATCATGAGGTGCCCCGCAGTGGCATTGGCTTCCGCATCGGGGGTGGCTGCAGTACGACGAATTGCGGTGATCAATTGCAGGATCTTTTGCAGCCGAAGTGCGAGCATTGAGGCAGCCTTGTCGCTGATGTCGAGTTTAATCTTGAGTTCGGTCCCCATCAGAACATTACCATAGTCGCGGAAGTATTCGTAACCATTGTAATCGAGGAACAGAAGTACTGGCAGCACTGCATTTGTAATTGTACCTTCTGCAGTCGGGCTGTGGACGCCTACCTTGTAGGCCGTTTGCAGATTGAGGGTGGTTGGATCCTTAATGCTGGCGGCGTAGAGTTCAAAATTTTTCAGCTGGACAACGACATCTGGATGCTTGAACAAATGCTCAGACATATTAATGCAGGCAGCATTTTCTGGTTCATATACAACTACAAGCAGTGGCTTTGTACTTTGCTGGCATGCAGTTTTTGCAGCCTCAAATGTGGGATGCCACACAAGCGGTTCGGCTGCAAACACTCCGGTCATGAGCAATAGTGCAATTGTGATGCTTGTATAATGTATTACAGGCTTGTGAACGAGGGGAAATCTCATCATTAGCCTCCGCAAAGTTTGCGTGCCTATTTGGCTGTACGCTGGCGAACAGGGACAAGTGGCGGATCAAGCCATGCGAAAACGGAGATAACTATCTCTTGTTGAAAATTATATCGTAAGTTATGCTTAAGTAGCAAGCAGTGACGCGTCAATCGATGGTTGGGAGCACCGGCAGCGTTCGCACAAGCACGTCAGTGTGTGATCGCCTGTATCAGATATGAGTAATTCAAGCCCTGAAAAATCAACATTGCGTCTGTATGCAACCGGCACTATGGTGCTACTTGTCTTCGCAGTGGTATTGTTTGACTTACTCGGAATTGCCCATGGGGGAGCGTGGAGCGTTCTGCCTGCCGCCTGTGATGAGCGGGTTGCTCGTTATTTTCAGTTCGTCGCATGGCCGACATTCGGTGTGATGGGGTTCGTCCTCTGGTTGTTGCCTCTGCTGAAAGAACAGGTTGCCAATTCCCGAACACTTTCGGTAACATGCTTCTGGCTGATGTTGAGTGGGATAGTTACGGGCACCGCCGGTTCAGTGTTGGTCACACAGCCGCTGATCAACAACGCATTGTGTATGCTTGGCGGCACCTTGATGCTTGCCGGATCAATAAGTTATACGGTGGTAGTATGGTGGAGCATCACGCGTACCCTGCACCCCTCTGTCACAGATGGACTGGTGCAATGTGGTGCGTTGTGGTTGTTGGCAGTAACAGCCATTTATTTTGTCAGCACTATCGGACGAACACTGGGCATTTCTGATACTATCTACCTGCGGGTATCACACCCGTTGATCAAATCGCTTGGTATTGGCTTCATTGGTAATAGCGGTTTCTGGCTGCTCAGTACGATTTTGCCACGTTTTCTGCAGGTTGAGGCACCTCGGCAACGCATAGTGCAGGCGATTGGCACGATGAACGGACTGCTGGTGCTGTGGGTTTTGGGGGAAAGCTGGTCCACGGCGTATCCGAACACATGGGTTCGATTGCCGGTTGCTCTCGTGGGAGTGGCCTTTGTTGGAGCTGTTTTGTATCTTCTGTTGCAGACAGGGGCACTTGGGTACTTTACAGGTATAGTTCCTGATGCCAGGCGAGCTTGCTCCCGCATGTGGGCCTCAGCTTTTGTCGTCTGCACGTTTGCGGCCAGTATTGTAATTGCAGGAATCGGCATACGGTTTGGCAGCAGTAATGAGGTCGCCATGCCAGAAGCTCAGGCGTTGGTGCGTGAGCTGATGCACGTTGGAATGGGTACATTTCTCCTCCTCTGCCTGGGGGTATCTCTGCTCGGGTCCGGCGCCGTAGATGGATGGCGCGGCAGGTTGTGCTGGTGGGGTGGGGGTATCGTGATGATTGGGCTGATGGGCTATGTTGTTGTGCAGTTGGTATCACTGATGACGAATATCGACGTCAATAGTATCGAACCACTTGCACAATATGCATCGGGCATAGGGCATCTTATGATTGCTCTGTGGCTGGGCTTGGCGTTGAGCGACTGACGGCGTGTTGTATTCCTGGTAGATGTATCGTGGCTTCAGAAGCTGAAACGACTCCTCAACCAGACTTCTCCACTATCACGGCGGTATTCAACCTGTACAGCGCCATACTGTGCAGCAATCATCGTCACTCTCGGTG
>CAYSRY010000019.1:10791-18065 GCA_964433395.1 uncultured Armatimonadia bacterium
GGTGTCTTCTCAAGTGGCGAATCCCCCTGGAGAACATGGCGCAGGTCTCCGCTGGTGTCGCCAAGACTCATTATGTCCCGAATTGTCTCATCCCAGGTGGTTGTCATAATGACATGGTCGGCATTGAGGATTTCCCGCGCTTTGGCCGTGAGCCATTCGTGCCCCTGAAAATAGCCATTGAGTGTGGTCTCAAAAACCGCCAGCGGCTGGATTGCCAACATTCCCATGAGTGGAAAGTATAGATTCCCAGCCGCATAGGCTTCCTGATTTCTGAGAGCGTCGAGAATGGCGCTTTCATCGGCTGTCGCAGCCATGACAGCTGAGTACGGGAGGCCTACTGCCTGTGAGAAGCGAGCATGACTGCCATAAAGCGCTGGCTTGTCAGCCAATGCAGGATCATAAAGCAAGTTCAACGTGCGAAAAAGTTCAAATATGCCTGGCTGAATAAAGTATCCATCTACATCGAGCGCATGAAGCAGGTCGCTGCCACCGAGTTTGCCAGGATGATTCAGGAAAACCACACCGCCCTGCCTATGTATCTCCTTGATCGTGCGCTCAAAAGTCATACTTTCTGGGACTCTGGTACTGATACCAATTGCCGTGACGCTGCCGCCAAGACAACGAATGTGCTCTCCGGTGATCACCGCAAAGTCTGCAGGCAGACGTCCCTCGCGCTTCAGACGCGCTGCAATCCTCCGAGCTTCCTGCGCCCCTCCGATATGCCCGGAATCTGCGATCACAACAGCCTGAATGCCACGGTCGGCCGCAGTTGTCAGCATCTGTGTGGTTGAAGCTGCGCTATTGTAAGACAGCGCTGAACTTACACTCAGATCCGTAGCGATTGAACTGTCATCTGGAGTGATTTGCCAGAGGCTCTCGGGGGCAACTGCAAGCAGTCTGTCTGCACCGACTTCGACTGCGATGGCATTTCTAAGCAAATTCTCATCGGCTAATGATCCAATGATCGTAGCTTGGAGAGCGTCGACATCGTGCCCGCTGAGCCACCAGTATGCCGCTGCAAACGCGGCGCGGCGTGCAGTCTCATGAGGATCGCTATTAAAAATCTCCACTTGCTCCCTGGCGACGTAAAATGGAGTCGGGCGGAGGCTTTGCTGTAATTGCCACCCATAGTAGTACTCGTCTGCACAAAAATCTGCGAGCGTTTTGCCAGATTCGTGTTCTGGCCAGTAGTCGGCGCAGAAGTCGAGTGGCACACGGTATTGTGCAGCAAGGTCGAGAGGTGCCTCAAATCTCAAACCATCCGGGAGCTGCTGAGCGATGGTGCGGCCACACGATTGAGCCTCGTTTGTTTGGAGCGTGCGTGGTTCAATGCAAATGCGCAAATAGGGGTCAGGGTGCTGCTGTAGAGACAGTCGATTTTCTGCGACAGCTTGGAAATCGGGGTCATGCAGCGTATTTGCTGCACGGCATTGAGGAATTGGTGCAGCAGCAAACAGCAGTACTAACAGGAGGACGAGCGTGTTTTGCAACGCCTGCGTGATGATGGGGCGTGCGGTGACCACGTCATCCCCCTATGGTGCAGGTATCATTTGGAGAACTGGGAAAAAGGCGGTCGGCCTCGGTGGGAGTGCCGACCGCCTCTGTTCATGTGATACAAAATGCCATTATGGTGCCGGTTGGGTTGCACTAAGATTCTGGTAGCTCGAGAGGGGCTGCTTGTGGAAGCACGTCGATTGGTCCGGTGAACGTGCCCATCGGGATATCGAAAGGTCGTCCAACAGAGAAATTGCCAAGTTTTTCCAGAGCTTGGGTGCTGGCCATGCGTACAAGCAGAGCTGGGGCCACGCCAATTGTTGCGCTGCTACCGCCTTGCAGCGCTGTAATGGCTTTGCGGCTGCCAATCTCGCCAAGTGTCCAAGCGGCGCGCGCGCGGAACGATTCTGCCGAGTGGGCGTTGGCAAGCAGTTTTGCTACTTCGTCGACGACCATATTCGACGAACTGCTCGCCTGCTCTCGTTCGATGGCACGACCTTTTTTCACTAATGCAACCGCAGCCATGTCGTAGAGCTCTTCATCTTTTTCGAGAACGCCGAGTAGTTCTTCGGTGGCCTTTCGGTCATCCAGGTTAGCCATCGCAAGGACAGCCTGCCTGCGAACGTTTACGTCCTGCGATTGGATATCGATGGTCAGTTGCTCCATCGGATCAATGCCACACCCGCTGGTAAGCGCGATTGCAAGCATCAGGAGCGTAACTGCAGCGATTTTAAGTTTGAGGCCCATGAGTCCGTCCTCCAGTATATTCTCGGTAAACCATCCATCTATTCTTTTAGGAGATTGTAGCCACCAGCGGGCCGATATTCTTCATTGCCTCCGCAGCGGCTGCGCGGACCCAGTAGTGCTCATCGGAGGCCGCATTGTTGAGTACCGTCTGTACGCTGCTGGCCTTGCTCTCCGGGATAGAGAGTGTGCCGAGCGCGTGGACTGCAGCGATGCGAACGTCGCCATCCTCGTCGCTACAGACCTCGACAAGAGCATCAATGGCCGCCTCAGTGACTTGTTCGCTGCCGTCAACCAGTGCAGCATTGCCGAGCGAATAAGCAGCCGCAGCACGCACTCCCGGCGTGGGCTCAGTTTCAATTTTTGCAGCGCGATGGAGTGCCTGAATAGCTTCAATAGTGCCGATCGAGCCGAGGGCATTGGCGGCAGCAGTGCGAAGTTGCAGGGTTGCGTCTGCAGGCGCCTCAGCTTCGGGATCCTCAGGTGTGACAGGTATGCCTTCTGCGGTGGCGGCGGAAAGTGCGGATACTGCACTCTTCGCACCAGCAACTCCCAATGCAGAAGCTGCGGCGGCACGCACGGCAATATTCTCTTCATTGTTCTGCAGTGCTGCCACAAGGATACCGATCGACTGTTCGGCATCTGCTTTGCGGGATTGCCGCGTGAGCTTCCCTAGCGCGACAGCGGCGTCCCGGCGTACAAAGATATCCTCATCGCCATCCAGCAGGCTGGCGACCTGTGAAGTGTCTCTCATCTTGGAGTTACCCATGACCATGATTGCACGCGAACGGACTTGGGGATCATCGTTCGTCAAGTTGGCGGCAACCTGGTTGGCGACCTTGGCGCTGGCGCCACTCAAGCCATCAATGGCTCTGACAACAGCTGCAGTGTCGTCGCCGCTGAGATCAGCGAGATATTGTTGTGTCTTAATGCCGCTCTGATACACAGTGATGCCATAGATGGCACCGAGCACTATCAGAATTACAACTATAACCATTCCGGTTCTGGAATTCACTGGCTATCAACCCTTGAGACGGCCGTTTTATTTGCGAGCGGCCAGGTTATGAAATCTGTGACAGTGCGTCTACTTTTTCTGCAACCGAATCTTTTTCGTCAGTTCGAGTGTTTTGCTAAGCTTGGCAGGATCGGGCTTTTCCTGATCAGTGATATGGTCAAACTCGCGCAGAGATTTATCATCGTCGATACACTTCATTGCGATAGCCAGCCACGCGCGTTCGTTAGTGTCCTGCGAAAGCCGGCGCGTCTCGACCACATCATCTGTGGCGTGCCGGCCTGCAGCACCAAGCGTGGCCGCGATCCACATGCCAGTAGTATCAGGAGCACCCTTAAGCTCTGCGAGTAGCGCTTTAACTGGCCCCATCTGCATCATGGAAAGTGCGACTGCGGCCTGGAGGCGGAGGGGGTCTTTGGCCTTCGGGTTGAGCAGAATCTCGATCAGAAGTTTGCCAGCCTCACTGAGTTCCTCAGCTGTGCGGGCGATGTCTGTCTCTTCACTGGCGTTAGCGATGCCGATCCAGGCGACAGACTGGGCAGCGTCAGCGGCATAATCTCCCCCCGCCTCAAGCAGGCGTCCTAACGTTGTGAGGGCCTCGGGGCGTCCAATATAGCCTAGCGCCTGTACCGCTTTATGTCGGACACTTGGAGCAGTCGCGGCATTTTCAGCGGCCTGCTGAAGGAGTTTGCCTGCCTTGTCCGCTGTCGCATCATCAATGCTGGCCTCATATGTGCTGCCCATCGGCGACAGCAGTGCATCTGTGCCTGTGGCGGCTTGAGCTACCAGCGCGATCGCCGCGCGGTAGGCTACATCAGTGTCGGCAGAAGTGAGCAGTTTTGTCAATTCGGCGCTCGTTGTGCCAGTGCGCCACTTGCCGAGGACGTCCATAGCGGCATCGCGGATTGTGGGGGATGAGGACTGAAGCCCCTTAAGTGCCACTGCCGTTCCATCTTCTGTGCCGATTGCGGCGACTGCCACGATAATTGCAGTATCGAGGTCGGGGCGCGTGCCGGTGTAAGCTTTGCTGAGATATGTCATAGCGTCCGGGCTTGCAGTGTTGCCGAGTGCAACAACGGCTGCTTTTCGGACGTTCATTGATTGTGTCGTGTCATCAACAATGCGGGCTATTGCTGGGACGGCATCGTGACCTAGGCCCCCAAGTGCAAGGGCTGCCCAAGCAGCACCTTCTGGATTAGTGGACGCACTCTTAATAATGCTGATTAATCCAGGGATTGCCTCGGTGCCAATGCGGGTAAGAGCTTCTTGGGCCATATGTGCTGCCCGAGCGTCGCCATGTCCGAGAACAGGCAGAAGAACCGGGACAGCTACGGGCCCTGTTTTGCCCAGAGCATCGCGGGCTGCATTATAGACGTGCCAGTCAGCGTCACTCAGCGCGCGGGCAAGTGGTCCGACGATTGTGCTGGCATTCGTGCGAAGATCATTAGCGGCTCGTGCGCGGAGCGCTTCAGCTGCCGCGCGACGGACCTCGGGTGAATTTGAACTGAGTGCGACACCGAACAGATTGACCGGAGCGGGGCCGCCAATGTTTGACAAAGCACGAACTGCCAGCCGCTGCACCGCACTGGTCGGGGATTTGATTGCACGAGCAATAGACGGGACGGCCGGGGCACCCAGGCGCTCAAGGGCACCGACTATTTCGTCGGCGATCTGCGCCTGGTTAGTCATAAGGACTGCTACCAATGGGGCCGCTGCGGAGGGATCATCAAGTTTGCCTAAGGCCTCAGCGGTCGCAGCGCGAACATCGACCTGCTCGGAGGTGGACTGGAGCTTTGCAACCAAAGGTGCGACTACGCCGTTGTCAATGCCAACCTGACCAAGTTGCCCAAGTGCAAATGCAGCTTTGCGCCGGACTGCATAAGAGCTGTCGCCTTGGAGACGACCGAGCAATGGTTGGATGACGCGCACAGCATCCTCGGGAGGAAGGGTTCCGGCGATTTGATCGGCGATGGAACCGAGCAGTGCGGTGCCGATACCGCGGATGTCGGCGTTCTCATGTGTCAACAGCTCAGATATTATAGCGTCAAATGCGGTTGCATTCATCGCCTTAAGAGCTGCCTGGACTGCGGCGCGCTCGCGAAGGAATGCGTCGGCGTCTTGGCCACCGCTAGGAGCTACTTTTTGTGCAACAGCAATGACTTCATCAAGAGCAGGTTCGCCAATACCGCCAAGAATGGCGCTGGCGCCGGCGCGGACGTAGTCGTCCCACGCATCAAGTAGAGGCATAAGATAGGGAATACAGGGTTCGCCTATGCCGATGAGGACTGCATTGACGCCGGCGCGAGTATTGGCGTCCTTGGCCTGCAATGCTTCAACGAGCGTAGGAATTGCGGTCGGCCCAGCATCGATGAGCAAGCTCGTGGCTCGTGCCTGGACCGGTGCGTCAAGGAGCTTCCAGGCAGAGAGAAGCTGGTACCATGCCTGGGATGTTCCAATCGTACCGATCGAGGCAACAACGCGATCCTGGATCCAACGGGGCTGATCCTTGACTGCGTCGGCAAGAAGCCTGCTGTCAACAAGTTGCTGTACGGCTGTGAGCTGTTCGGCAGGCGCACCGGTGGCTATCTTTTCGCGCAAAAGATTCATGCGCTGAGAGCTACCAATACCCCAGACGATCAAGCAGGCGATAGCCCCAATCATAATCACCCAGTTAATCTGATGCCTGATGCCTTGGTCCACTGATTTCAACTCCTCAGAAACTGCGTAAAACGCGGCGTGTGCTGCAAAATCCCACTACAATAACTATAATAACTAGCGCATTGGATGACGCAATATCGTTGCGTCCATGCAGGCAGCAAAACAGACACACATGTCCACCACACATTGGTGGTGACACTGGGGTGCAAATTCGACAGCCAAACTGCAATGACCTTCTTAGCTGCGAATGTTTTCTGTACACTTATCTCAAAGAGGATTTAGGCCTCTATCGGGCAAAGTAAGTATCAAACCAGATTATAAAACCGATTACGCACTGTGACAAGGGGCAAAAGGCGCATGGGTGGACAGAAATGTGCTCATTCCAGGAGACTGGACGTTCACGGCGCCGGGCCCCAAGTGCTATTCCACTAACAGGAGAGGCTGAAAAAATGACTTTGTGCAATTGGAGACAACCTGCTGCTCGTTACATCGCAGACACTCCTCTCTTCGATCCTTCCCAGGGCAGGACTGTTGTCGAGCCGTTGGGCGAGGGACCTGGATGGTGGGCTGGCGGCTGCAGTGCCATGTACGATCCCGAAAGTGCGAGTTTCTACATCTATTACCGCCTCCGCAAACCGCGTGAGCTTGGCCGTGGGGTCGACTGCAGGATAGCCGTCAGCGAGGACGGCGTCAGTTTCACTGACATCTGGAACGCCACAAAAGAAGATATTAACACACAGTCTATGGAGAAAGCCTGCCTCTACAAAGCTGATGAGAACCTGTGGCGTCTTTATATGTCATTTGTTGGCGAAGATGGCCGTTGGCGCATCGAAATGACTGAGGCTGGTGCCCCTGACGAGTTTGACGTGTCCAGACGCGTCAGAATTCTCGATGCTGACGACTGCGGCGCGGAGGGCGTCAAAGACCCCAATATCTACAATATTGGCGGTTTGCTGCATATGATTGTCAGCTACGCGCCACGTGCGTGTGGCCTTGTCGACGACCAGCAGATGCACGCGACTGGAGATATCTATAATACTGGCATTGTCAAATCGCACAGCGGCCTCGCTGTCAGCGGAAATGGTATTGACTGGGTCTGGAAAGGTGACATAATGTGTCCCCCGGAGGCTGGGTGGGATCAGTATTGCACACGTCTGAATTCGGTGCTCTATTGCGCGCCAGTCTATATCGGCTTCTATGACGGCAGCGCCAGTGTCGCTGAAAATTACGAGGAAAAGGCCGGACTGGCAGTGAGCCACGATCTGATGCACTGGGATCGAATCACTGTTGGCGGACCATTCGTAGAATCACCGTATGCAAGCCATACGATTCGCTATATCGATGTGGTGCCAACGGATACACACCT
>CAYSRY010000019.1:18075-22058 GCA_964433395.1 uncultured Armatimonadia bacterium
TTTTTATAAGCAGAGATATACTTCTCAAGTTGCTCTGCATTATTTTTACGAGTGGACGCGTCCGGACGGTTCGCACGAGTTGCGAACCAGTATCGTCGAGCGCTAAGACAAATACTGCATTGCGATGGCGGATTGCAACAGGTAATTCCAGGCCGACGTGGAATCTAAGAGCATAGAACGAAGGCGCCACCAGTAAACCAGACCAAGCCCTATAGTGAGGTCAATGTATGGGAAAATCGTCTTTTGTAGCAGCACTATTATTGATGACATTATGCGGAGTGCTATGTGTTTTGAGCGGGTGCAGAAATGCGGAGCAGACTGCCGATGCCGATGATGCACTCGCGCAACTGAAAGCACAGGGCGCTGAGTATCTTGAGGCTGGCCGCTACAATGATGCATACGTAGCGTACAAGCAGGCATCGCAGATTACTTCTGATGATTACGAAGTCACGTGGGGCATGGCAAGAACCAACAGCAGGCTCGGCAACAAGGTTGAAGCACTCGACTGGGTTGATTTGTCACTTGGCCTCAAGCCTGATTCTGCAGAGGCCATGGAACTCAAAGGCCGTCTGTATCTGATGATGGGGCGAGTTGCTGACGCCACGGCCATTCTTGAGCAGACTGTGAAGACGCATCCTGAGTACGTATTGGGATGGCTTAATCTATCCGCTGCATACAATCTGCAGGGCAAATCGGAAAAAGCTATTGAAGCCATCAAGAGCGTATTGGCAAGCAAACCTGACGATCCAGTGCCATATTTCGCTATGGGCGACATATGTGCACGCAAAAAGAACTATGCTGACGCCGAGGCTTATTATAAAAAGGCTATTCAGAAAGATGCCAAGTATGCGCAAGCTTATCTTCGCCTTGCGGATGTTTACATCACGCAGCACAAAAACCTTGAGAAAGCGCGTGAATTAGCTCTGAAAGCGGATGAACTCAAGCCTGGCGATGGTACCGCCGCATCTGCCGCGGCCTGGGTGCTATACCTGCAGGATGAGAAACAGGATGCCATTCGCGAGATGATCCGCGCTGGTTCAGATCACCCGCAGAACTACGCCATCTGGATGCGCCTCGGCAAGATGCTTGAGGAAGAGGGGGATCAGAAACGCGCGGAGCAGGCATACAAGACAGCTGCTCAATTTGCACCGCGACAGGTTGATCAAGCTCTCAAAGATGCAGGAATTACGCAACGATGAATGACATCGGGATTCTCTACCTCAGTCGTGCGGATGTGGAGGCAACGCAGGTCTCTATGGCAGAGGTCATAGCTGCGGTCGAAGAGGGCTTCCGGCGCAAAGGCATGGGTGAGACCCAGATGCCTCCAAAAACGGCTGTGAAATCGCGTCCCGGCGAGGCATTTCTGCACGCGATGCCGGCGTACGTTGGCGGCCTCGATATCGCAGGCCTTAAATGGGTTGGCGGAAATGACGCGAACCGTGAGCGCGGCTTGCCCAATATCACCGGACTGATAATTCTCAATGATCCGCAGACAATGTTTCCGTTGGCCGTCATGGATGCGAGCTGGATCACCATGATGCGCACTGGCGCCGCCAATGCTGTGGCCATGAAATACCTCGGACCGGAGATTGTGGAGGAAGTCGCCGTGATTGGGCTCGGCGTCCAGGGCCGAAGTAATCTGCTGGCAATGCGTACACTCTATCCAGACATCCGGGAAGTGCGTATTTATGATGTGAGTCCCGAAGCTGTTGACCGATATGTAGCTGATGTCAGCAGCATGTGGGGCTTCGCTGTCAAACCGGTTGGCGGGTATGAGGAGGCTGTTGCTGGCGCAGATATTGTTGTCACCGCAGGACCAAATCCCAAAGCCCCTGAGCCATATCTGAAAGAGGCATGGCTCAAACCAGGCGCGATGGCTGCTCCCGTGGATTATATGGGGGCATGGGAAGTCGAGATGGCCCAGAAGGCCGACAAACTGATCACAGATGACATTCCGCAGATGGACTATTACCGCTCAAATGGCTACTTCAAGGGCGTGCCACAACCTTACGCGGATCTTGGCGAAATAGTCGCGGGTACGAAACCGGGTCGCCAGTGTGCTGACGAGCGGACGATGTCTATCATGCAGGGCATCGCTGTGGACGATGCAGTGACAGCAAAAATCGTCTACGACAGGGCGGTGGCCCAAGGTATTGGGGTTGCGCTGTCCGTGTGATGTGATGTCGTTTCCAGAACGTCGCACTTTGTAAAGTGGGGCAAGCAAAAAGACGCACAAGCGGTTTCCGGGAGGGTATTTTTCTCTATGGACACCAAGTGTTGTGAAGAGTGGAAAGAGTTGCAGCAGCAAGTCAGGAACATAAAAAGCCAGATTGAGGCCGTCAGGGCCATCAGTGCGGCACTCTGTCAGGTTACACACACTGAGGAACTCGTCCAGCGCGCTCTGGATGTCTCGCTGGAGTGTGTAGGTGCAGAGGCTGGGTCGGTCATTCTCTATGACCATGACCGGGAAAAGCTGGTGTTCCGATACGTGGTCGGAAAAGCCGCCGACACGCTCACTGGAATGGAACTGGAGCCCGACAAAGGCCTCGCCGGATCCGTCTTCCAGAGCGGCAGAATTGATGTCAGTGACGATGTCACCTCTTCCGAACGCCACGATCAAAGCGTTGACCAGGAGACCAACTATACGACCAAAAACATGGTCACCGTCCCCCTCCTCAACGTCCAGGAGAATGCCATCGGGGTAATGCAGGTCCTCAATAAATCTGAGGGTGTGTTCGAGGAATCCGACGTTGCAATCCTCGATATTCTCGGGCATCAGATTGCTGCGGCGCTTGAGACGGCACGCCTTCACGAGGAGGCGCGCCTCGGTGAGGTCGTTCGCTTCATCGGCAATCTGAGTCATGATGTGAAGAACATGATGACACCTATTCAGACTGGCGCGGACACTCTTGAATTCATTGCCAATGATGTTTTTTCATCAATGGACACCATGACCGCCGAGTGGCCGGAAAAGCCCAGAACCATGGTTGGCGATGGTCTTGCAGACTTGCGCGTCCTGTTGCCGGAGATGACAGAGATGATGCGCACTGGCTGTCAGGCTGTACAAGTTCAGATGGCAGAAGTTTCCGCAGCCGTCAAGGGAATTGTCAGCGAACCGCATTTCGAAAATACCGATATCAACACTGTGATTGACCAGGTCGTGCCGATGCTCAAAGTTATGGGTGACAAAGCTGATGTCGCCATTTGCAGAGACGTGCCCGAAGGCATTCCTGCGGCCGTCATGGACGCCAAGCAGATGTACAACGCAATTTACAATTTGATTAACAATGCGTTACAGGCATGCCCGCCAGGCGCAACCATCACAACTCACGCACGCGCCATAAGCACAGGTGAATTCCCGGATGGTGGCTATCTCGAAGTCGCTGTTGAGGATACTGGCGCTGGCATGCCTGAGGACGTACGGCGTCGGCTGTTTACTGATGATGCTATCAGCACCAAGGCTATGGGCACTGGCCTCGGTACGAAGATCGTAGGCAACGTGGTCGAGGCTCACGGGGGGACAGTCTGGGTGGAAAGTGAGCTGGGAGCAGGCACCACGATTACGTTCAGAATCCCGATTGATGGCTCACCAAAGGCTCGTGAACTCATGGCGGAGCAGGCAAAAGCTGCCGCAGAGGCAGCAAGAGCCGCAGCCGCCACCAAAGGAGTGTAGCGCGCATGGAATTCGCATATTACAACCCGACGCGTCTGATGTTTGGCGAGGAGACCTTCGGGGCATTGGGCGAAGTCACTGCCCCGCTGGGCACCCACGCCCTGCTCGTCACTGGCCGGTCAGCGATGGAGAAAGCTGGCTATACGCAGGCCGCCACCGAACTTATGGAGCAGGCTGGCCTGAAAGTGAGCGTGTATAACAAAATACCATCAAACCCGCCACTCAGTGTTATCAAATATGGCGGCGAGTTGGTTCGCACGATCGGGTGTGACCTCATAGTCGGTCTTGGTGGCGGTAGCGCAATGGATGC
>CAYSRY010000020.1:0-296 GCA_964433395.1 uncultured Armatimonadia bacterium
TCACTGTGATATTGCTGGGGAGATTTTGCCGGACAATTTGCTCTGCTTCTTCTGCCGTGATTTTCACGGGCATTGTCACCTTGGGCGGTTGTGGCAACACCGACATATGATACGCGCGGAGATTTCCCGTGATAGCCGAGACTTTGACGCTTACGCGATACTGTTGATTGTCGTCGACATCGCCGCGCCATGTCATTTCATATTGCGGCACTTCTCGCTCGCGCAGAGTTACATCCTCAGGCTCACCGCCCTGAAAATACGGACAGTACTGCCGGGCAAAATCTTGCGCGCGTGCA
>CAYSRY010000020.1:344-16395 GCA_964433395.1 uncultured Armatimonadia bacterium
GAGTAAACCAGTATCCATGTCCACTTGCGCATCTGCTATATAGTCTTCATTGCTTCCAGGCCGATTGAGTCGCCACGTACGCGCCCGCTGCTCAATGCCCATCTGTTGTCTGACAACCACACCGGCCGGCGTCACCAGTTTGTCCGGGGCGACTTCCAGCACTTCCGCGGCAAGCAGTTGATCAGCGGGGAAAGGTCGCTGTTGCGTTCCATAGACTGCAATTGCAGTCACGGCGATGAGTATCAATGCCGCAAGCGCGATTCGCTTCTTCATAGTCATCACCTCTGGTGATTGGATGCGACTGCAGTTGCCGTTCAAATGTTCGTCACCGTAATATTATAACATTCTGTTGGTATGAATATGTTCCATTTTTGACATTTTTATGAGCAGGTATATGACCGGCCCTACGATTTGCGGGAGGGTACACGTATGCCGCCAAAAGAAAATGGCGGACCCAGTCGGGCCCGCCACGGTGCTATCGAAACTTCTTCCGCCACCCAATATGTCATATCCCAGCTATATGCCGTATCCCAACCCTTTGTTACTCAATGACGCGGTCGAAACCATCCCATCTTTCACAGTGAACAGCCCCGCGTGTGTGTCAATCACATCCTGATGTGCCCACGGCAGATATTGCCGCGAATTGTACTCAAAGCCCATCAGTGTGTCTATGCGGGCGGTGAAACCTGCTTCATGCACCAGTGAGAGGCCAGGATTCGTCAGGTCCTGGAATGTCACAACCAGCCCACGCTCTTTGCACATTGCGATATACAGCATCATCGATGAGTGCCCTTTGCATGTTTTGAGGCCGACGCCTGACCAGCCGAGCTCGATGGCGAGCTCCAGCATTTCAACGCTTGTAACGCCTTCATCGACCACCACCGGCTTGATTTTCGACGCTTGGGACATGTCATATCGGCTCAGTGTCAGGTCCCGCTCCGTTGGCTGCTCCAGATACAGCAGAGCGTCGTACGCGGCGGGGGAAAGCTCCTGAAGCTTCTCCAGATATTCGACTACACTCTCAGGATCAGGATTCATCTCATTTGAGTCCGTCGACAGGTAGAATTTGTCATTGATGCCGAGTCTGGCGTATGTCTCCTGAATTACCGTGGTGATGTCCGCGGTGCGCTGGACATCCCACGGGTTATCATTTCCGCGCAGTTTGACTTTGAAGCAGCGGATGCCGTCACGCTCGATCCACTGGTCGAGGCTTACCGGTAATCCGTCGTCCGGATCATCGCCTGTAATCTCACTCGACGTCAGCTTGTCCAGACCGCCCACCAGGTGAAAGATTGGCAGCTGCGCCTTATAACCGCTGTGCATGTAGTCGCCGGGATATTTGCCTGCGAAATCCGGCCCGCACCATGTGCTCAGATCATGTTCCATATATTCGGCGGTGTATCCGTCATAGGTGCAGATGTTGTTCGCTTTGCCGAAGCCATCAGACATTGCGGCATCGATTGGTGAGGCGCATACCAGCGCGCCTAACAGTGGCATTGGATCCGCAGAGCCCATTTCAGCGTCCACCTCAGCCGCCAATCGAGGAAGCTCTTTCTTGGCGTCCAGGTACAGTGTCATCGGGTGCCCGTAGTCGGCATTTTCAAGCATCAGGTTGCAGAATTTCTCGGTCACCTTCCGCATTGCCATGTCGCGTTCGTCAACGCCCATAGTTGCGCTGGGGTAGCCCCACAGGTAACTTAACAATATGTTACCGTACCCGACGCCTTGCTGGCCGTCGCGATTCTCCACGGTTGCTTTGACGGTCGTTGATGTGGTTGTTGTGACAACTCCGGAGCCGAATTTGAGCGGTGTCCGGAATTTGAGATCCTCAAATGTCCATTCGATGTCAACAAGCCTGATATCGCTTTTCATCGTATATCATCCACTCTCTCATATCTGTGGCGCTGCATTTTTCTGCAAAATTCACACTGCTTTACATCCCGGACGTTATGTGTCCATGAAGCTAATCTTTGCCCAGCGTCAGGAGGCCCGCTACTATGCTGGCTGCTTCGCGGCATTTTTCGGCCATCGCCACGCCACTGTCACAGGCGAGGACTAATATAGCATCGGCGGCCTCAATAGCCTCTTGATTGGCATCCAGTGTGGCCAGTGCGGCTTCCTTATCACAGGCGTATTTTGCACATGCGCAGCCCGTAATCGTCAGAGTTGACTCAAGCTGTGAGGCCATGGCAGCCACTTCATCGGGTCCCCCGGTACCGCACAGACGGGCACAACCATTGCAGCCGAGGATGAATACTGCTGGCGTCTGCGTCCCTGTTGCGCCTGCAATGATTTTTTGCATTTCCGCCACAGGCAGTTGTTCTGTTCTCGTCGGCATCAGCGCCTCCTGGCATATCCTACTTGTCTTCTGCCCAGAACGGGTTGCTCCAGGCTTTGTTGCCCACTTCATTGATGCATTCAATCCGCACGGGGAATGCATCTGCGGGGATTTCGAGGTCCACCTGTGTGAATGGCGGCTTGTTCTTCAGACGCCATGTTGAACAACCATGCCCGGGTTTGGGGCAGATTGCGTTGACTTCCCAACATGCAGAGCATTCCACGTGGAAAACGTTGCCGTCTCGCTCGATATTATGAATATGGGGGCCATTCGTCGAATAGAACTCTCCAGCCTTGATCGCTGCGATTATCTGCTCTTGAGTGCACTCCTCAGCTTTGACCATGATTGAGGAAATGCAGTAGTCATGTATATCCCAGTGAGCATCGTCCACTGCAAAACCCAGGAAGTGCCTCCCGCGAACAAGCTGGTCATCCCATTGAACTGACGATTCGCCACGGCCGATGTGTCGCTGACAGGTCGTATTGTAAACCTCAAGGCCCAGCAGGCCTTCAACATTCAGCAGGTCGGGCAATGCGTGAGTCAGCCAATACGGATGCGCCGCGAACACGAATTCGGCATTCTTATTCCCGTAATCTATCAGTTCCTGAGCGCTCCATTCAGGGTTGCCTTCCATCGGGCCTTCGGCACCGATGGCCACGAGATGATACTGGCCGCCGATGTCGCTTTTCCCGCCATTCAGCTCCACGCCCGGAATCATCAGTATGTGCTTGTGGTCTATATCTGTCGTTAATGTGACTTTTCGATGGTCTGTGATGGCCAGAAAATCATAGCCATTTGCCGCGTACATCGTTACTGCTTCCTGCGGCGACACTTTCCCGTCGGATTCTGTAGTGTGAACATGCAGGTTGCCTTTGAACCATTTGCCCTCTTTGGCGAAAGCATTTTCCATGGCATTTCTCCGTTTCCAGCTTATTCCGTGCTCAGGCTATAGCCACTTATCAAACCAGTCAAATGTGATACGGCCTGAGAACTCATGTTCGCCTTCGAACTCGTCTACTGCAATTCTATCTCCGTATCCGCAGGCTTCATAGGCCGTTTTCACCTGCTTATTTGCATAATGCGACTGCTCAAATGGGAATCCGGGGTCATTTATGCCAGATTCCAGTACAAGCGGGCGTGGTGCTATCGAAATGGCCACATCCCACATTTCTCCAAATTCCAGCAGGCCCGACGGTGTCTGATTTCCGCAGAAATTGAACATCTCCAGCGCGTATTTCCGGAAAGAGTTCATATAGCATGAAACGCAGGCGACCTTTACGCGCGGTTCCAGCGCAGTTGTAAACAGGGCCATGGTCCCTCCATATGAAAGCCCCACCGCACCGATGCGCTGGCCGTCCACATCTTCTCGTGTCTGCAGATAATCTATACAGCGAGTTGCGTCATACACGTTTGACATGAGCGCATTACGACCGAACAAAGCCTGCTTCAGCATCAGCAGATTACAGTAATCCCGAGGGGCCACTGTCTCTTTGCCACCTGTGCGTTCACCGAATCCGCGATGATCGGGTGCGATGACAACATAGCCTCTTTGCGCGAATTGTCGGGCATAGTCATAATTCAGCGTGCGGATGAGACTGGCCCGGTCCTGATCCCCATTGTCCAGGCCCACAATGTCATCTTTGCCTGCTCCGTGCCCGTGCAATGCCAATATCGCTGGTCTTTCCTCTCCCGGCTCGATCCCCTCCGGGATCAGGAGCCAGCACGGGATGTCCATCATTGGCTCTGCCTGCAAAAGCAGTCTGTGGCGAGTGTACCCATCCTCCGCATATGTATCCGTGATTTCCGGTTTCAGTGGCGCATCACACTGTGGCATTCCACCCATGCCTGCTGCCAATGTACGGACAAATTCGTCGCGCCACTTTGTGAAATTTTCAGCATGAGCCTCTGTGAAACTCAGACGCCGCAGCCCTGCATCATACACGTGTTGCAGCCACACATCCGGGTCCAGATTTCTGTCACTGGGCATTCTCTGCCCTCCCATAACTTCTGCTATAGCTCTGGTGGGTATTTCCGCACTCCTCGCAACCTCTCCTGCATACCATTTACCGCGTTTCAAAGGTAAAGAGGGTATTGACTGCGTGCAGGAGATAGTGCCACTATGGTGAAACTCACATTGCTTCAGATTTTATTCTTTTCATTGTGCGTAAGGATTGCCAATGACAGTGGCCCCCAACAGACAAGTGTCCCAGGAAACAGAAGCACGCGGCCTCACGCTCAGAGTCGTTCTGCTTGCGGTCGCATTAGTCGTACTTGGCGATTTGTGGATACGCCTGGCATGTCTGCTTACATTCGTCGCCAACATCGACAACAGCGTCCCTCCAGCTCCAGCGATTCTCGGGCTGCTCACTGTCCTTCTCATCAACACTATTGCGCGCAAAGTCTCTGATCGTCTTTGTCTGTCGCGCGCCGAGATCACGTGCCTTTACATAATGCTTCTGACAGCCATTCCAATGGCTTCCCTCGGTATTGTCCGCCCGTTCCTGCCCTCAATCACTGCATTGCACTATTTTGCGGCCCCTGAAAATCATTTCGCCGAACTTGCCACACATGTGCCTGCCTGGCTTGCTCCGCGCGATCCAGAACTCATCCGCAATTATTACGAAGCCAGCCTGACAGAGCAGGTCCCTTGGGGACAATGGGCCATACCGCTGCTCGCATGGTCCGGTTTCTTCATGGCTTTCTTTTTTGTGCTGATGTGCATCTCCAGCCTCCTGATGCCCCAGTGGGTCACCCGCGATAAGCTCGCTTTTCCGCTGGCCACATTCAATGCCGAGCTTATCGGCGTCGAAGCACCACGCGAGACACGCCATGTAGCGTTTTTCCGAAGCCCGCTGATGTGGATTGGCTTTACTCTCGCATTTATATATAACGCTTTCAATGTCGCTCAGTCGCTCAATCCCGGCATCCGCGCACTTGGGCTGAGCTATGACCTCGGCGGCCTTTTCACCGAAAGCCCCTGGGACGCTGTCCGTCCATTTGTATTCTACCATCGCCTCGAACATATTGGCTTCGGCTACCTCATCCCGCTTGAAATTCTCGCCTCAACGTGGGGATTTTACATTGTCCTCAAAGGGCTTGACGTTTTCGGGCGCATAATCGGATATACTCCGCCAGGATACCCATACCTGTCACGGCAAAGCTATGGGGGATATATTGGCATGGCGCTCACGCTTCTCTACATGGCGCGCGGCCACATTGCGAACGTTATCTCCGCTGTTGCCGTTCGTTCCCGTGATGACACCGGCCCGCTCGCACCACCGGTAGCAGTCTTCGGCCTCATCCTCGGCGTCGCAGCGCTCATTGCATTCTGCTGGGCTGCAGGAATGTCGCCGTGGCTGGCTGCCGCGTTTTTCCTTAGTATGCTGCTTGTCGCCATTACTTTCAGCAGGATTCGAGGCGAAACTGGCACGCCGAGCAACTGGGCATTTCCATTTGGCGAATCCAAAAGTGTCCTCCTCGCCTTCACCGGTACAGCATCGTTTGTTCGAGGTGGGGGCGTGCCATCCCTGACCATTCTCTCCGTAATGAATTTTCTGTCGCGCGGCTATTTCCCGAGTCTCATGGCCTATCAGATGGAAAACTTCGAGCTTGCGCGCCGAGCCAATCTGCGTCGAAATGATGCAGTCGTCGCTATGCTTGCAGCCGTCATCATTGGTCTGGCGGTTGGCTACTATATTCACCTCGATGCATTCTATAAATTCGGCGCAAATGTTGTCGAAGGAGGTACTACGTCAGGCGGCTATCGCACTACCCTTGCCGTTCAGGAATTTCAGTCTCTTGATGGCGCAATTTCTTCGCCAAGCGGCCCGCAGACGGAGGCCAATATTTTTACAATTGCGGGTGCATTACTCACCATAGCGCTCGCTGCTTTGCGGTTCAGATTCCTCAGATTTCCATTGCATCCACTGGGCTTCTGCCTTGCCACAAGCTATGGCTACCTGCTCTGGGGACCGTTTCTCGTTGTTTACATTATCAAGTGGACTATCGTCAAAATCGGTGGCGCGCCCCTCTATCGCCGACTTGTGCCGCTGTTTCTGGGCATTGCTTTTGGCCATTTCTTCACCGCGGGCATTGTCTGGGGTGTTATCGGCGCATACTTGCCGATCGACCCGTCTCATCTGCTCCACATTGATGTCGGTTAACTCGGATGTCGGTTAGCCTGTCGCAACCATGGAATCACAGAGGGCAGCCACATTTCGTGGCCGCCCTCTCTCCATGCTGGATACCGTCACTCTTTGGTACTGCTCTCTATGCCGTCGGCGCTGGCTCTACACCTGTCCCGCGATCTTCAGGACCTGCGTCAACGCGTCCACAGTGCACTGAATCGGGCGGAATTCCAGACCTACATACCTGTCATAGCCCGTCTCACCGATCGCACGGAAAACGTTCTCATAGTTGATTTCACCCGTACCGGGTTCATTTCGTCCTGGCACATCGGCTACATGAAAATGACCGATTCGGTTGATGTTCCCTGTAATCGTCGGGATCAGGTGCCCCTCGGTGATCTGCTGGTGGTAGATGTCATACAGCAACTTGATGTTGTCGCTGCCGGCTTCATCCACTACCTGAAAACCTTCCTCGGAAGTAACCAGATAGTATCCTGCGTGATCCACCGCCGTGTTGAGAGGTTCAATGCAGAGCGTCACATTTTTCTCTTCCGCATATGGAGCGATCGACCGCAGGCCCTCCACGATTGACTTGTGCTGCTCTTCCCGTGGGACTGCCTCAAGCTCGTTGCCTGTGGTTACGATGAGGCTTGGTGCGCCGATTTCGACAGCGGCATCAATGCTTTCGGCGGCGCCTCGGACCCAGTCGCGATGGACGTCAGGGTTGCACAGGTCGCCACCGCAATCTGTGGTGAAGCCAGCCAGCTTCATGCCGGTCTTCTGCAGGCGGGCCGCGATGGCTTCCATGTCTTTGCCACGCCATCCCCAGAATTCCACTGCCTGAAAGCCAGTGTCCGCCGCTGCGTCAATTCGATCCAGGAATGGCAGTTCGGTAAACAGCATCTCAATGCACACTGAGAACTTGATTGCGCTCATGGTCTCACCTTTCGAAGCATTCGGTGGATACTTGCCGGTGTATTCTCCGTATACGAATCACAATCCTGCCAGAATGTATTGCCAAGGGATTGGCGTCGAGGATTGTCAGGACTTGCCGAATGTCATGCGGCGGCCGTCCAGCGAGAGGGCGTGCAGATTATTGAGTACTGCCTGCAGTCCAAGCATCGTGCATGACATTGGATCGGTGGCAACCGCAACCGGGGCTCCAATGTATTGACTGAGGAATGTCGGCAGACCGCGCAGAAGGGCCGTTCCGCCCGTAAGTATCGCCCCTGTGGTGGCAAGTTGCGCGCGCACGTTGGCTGGGAGTTCCTCCACCTGCCAACGGAGTTCATCCGCAATCGGCACACATGCGTTACAGAGCATTTCGGGGATTTCGCTCAGTTGCACGCCGAAAGCACGTACGTCCTCCGTTACATTGCCAAAACTGCCTATGTTCGCCGCACCCACTGGGGCTTGTGACGCCATGGCGGGGTCCAGGCTGCCGACATGCAGCTTGATCTCTTCCGCAGACTGGAGCGTGAGCCTGATGTCCTGCTGCCGCTTGATGCCTCGAACAAGCAGTGTATCCAAGTGCTGTCCGCCCAGTTTCAGTGACAGGCCGTCAGAGATCATGCCCATTGAGACAGTTGCCGAGTCAGTCGTACCGGCCCCTATATCTATCACCATCTGAGTGCCGGGCGCGTCTACAGCCAGGCCGGCGCCGATAGCTGCTGCGAGAGCCTTCTGTACCAGAATAGCGCGTCCAGCGCCACTTGCGCGTAATACCTGCCGCACTACGCGACGCTCAACCTGTGTCGCCGCTGTCGGGTGGGTTGTCAGAACGAGTGGACTGATCAGCGGGCGTCTGCCAAGAGCCTTTTTCAGCAGATGGCGTACCAGAACTGTGGCGGCATCGAAATCAGCGACTACGCCGCCGTGTATGGGTTGCACAACACGCACATCGTTGACGCCCTGTTCGAGCATCTGCTTGGCTTCTGTGCCGAATGCCACAGGATTGTCTGTCTTCTGCCCGTATGCTACAAGCGCAGGCTCACGCACAACAACGCCGCCATCCTTTATGGCCACGTGCACATGAGCTGTACCCAGATCTACCGCCACTTCCGATACCCATGGGAGCATTGCTCTCGTTCCTCGCACTCAGTTGGCCCGGCGTGATAGAGTGTTGTTATGCTTCGTGGATCGCCTGCGGCCCTATTTGTATGCTGCAGTAACGTGCCCTATTCCCAACCATATCATGGCAACTGCCGGATCACCAGCCCGCAGCCGACCTGCCGCGGCGCATAATGACCAGTGTAGCACAGAGGTTCGGCAAAAGTAAACGTGGAGCGCGTGGAGCATGTAGTCCTGCACTTGGGAGACAGTATTCATTTGTGCTATACTGTAGACGCTCAAAATCCTTTGTGCAGCGTGAACCCCACATCGGGCAATGTGCTGCGTATGGGGCTCAGATAGCTGGTATCGGACCTGCTCCGGCACCGCGACTGTTTGCCTGTAAACTCTCTGGGGGACTGACCTCGTGCTCGAGTTCCGGCTGAATCGACTGGATTGGCGACTCCTCGGCGCGGTGCTGACGCTGACTGCCATCGGTATGGTGATGATCTACAGCGCTACGCGTGCTCACCTGACCGTGAGCGGCGCCATGCCCACGAAGAAACTCCTGCTCCAGGCAGTCTGGGTTCTTTGTGGCCTCATCCTTTTTACATTGGTCAGCTCCTTTGATTATTCACGCCTGCAGCAGTTCGCCTGGCCTATATATCTCTCGACGCTCGGACTGTGCGTGCTGGTTCTGGTCATTGGCGGGCTGGTACGCGAAACGCAACGCTGGATCAGCATTGGGCCGGTTAACATTCAGCCTGCCGAGTTGGCAAAACTTGGCGTGATACTGATGTTAGCCACATTTTTCGCCCAACGGGAGGGGGAAGCAGTTGAGTTTGAGCTGCTCAGCCGGGCGCTCGCATACGCCGCCGTGCCTTGTGCGCTCATCCTGCTGCAACCAGATCTCGGCACCCCGGTTCTCATCATTTTCGTATGGGGCATTGTGTGCTATATGGTCGGTGCGCGCCTGCACCATCTCGGCGCATTCTTCTTTGCTTTCATAATGCTCTTTGTCGCTGCATGGGGCTTCAACCTGATAAAGCCGCACCAGAAAGTTCGCCTGACAGCATTTATAAGTGATTCTGCAGATGCGCAAAAAGAGCGGTGGCAGGTTGATCAGTCCATCATTGCCATCGGGTCGGGACATATTTTCGGCCAGGGACTGTTTCGAGGCAGTCAGAGCCAGTTGTCGTTTGTGCCTGACCAGGAAACAGATTTCATATTCAGCGTCATCGGCGAAGAGCTCGGTTTTGCGGGATCGGTTACGGTCATCTTCATGCTTGGCGTTCTGCTCTGGCGAACGCTTATGATCTGCGCAAACGCCAAAAACCTGTTCGGCCGTCTGCTTGCTGCGGGCATTGTGGCGATGTTCTTCCTCCACATCCTTGCAAACGTCGGAATGACGTTGGGCGTGACTCCTGTAAAAGGGATGCCGCTGCCATTTGTCAGTTATGGCGGTAGTTCCATGTTAGTCAATTTCATCGCCCTTGGCGTGCTTCAGTCCATCTATGCCGACAGACAGACGATACGATTCGAATAATCCCCGGCTTTATTTTTTGGTGCCGAGGGAACTTCTCTCTTTTCGAAAGCGAATGCACCAATGAGTGATTTGGCACAGGACAAATGGCATCACATCGCATGGCAGGGCATTGAGGTCGAAGTGCCTGAAGAATGGGTGATTGGTGGAATTGGCGGAAATCGTGAAGAGGGCTACCTTCGGATTCAGGATGCCGAGATGCCCCGCATCGAGATCAAATGGACAACCGCCGATGGTTTCGTCGACATTGAGAAACTCGTGGACGGCTATCTCAACAAACTTCGCCGCGACAGACGTGTTGCCAGAAGCATTGAAATTGACACAGATGCCAGTGTCGTCTCAAAGCGCAAAATGAAGAAAAAAGCGCTTCGCTGCTTCACCTGGCGCACTGATGTCCATGGCTATGGTGCAGCATGGTACTGCACCGATTGCAGTCACACCGTCATCTGCCAGGTCACGACTCGGCCCGATGAAGACGGGCCGAAGATTGCAGAACGCGTCATCTCCAGCATGAAAGATCATCCGGAGGATGGGTGGACGCGCTGGGCAGCCTATGGTTTTGACGCTCAGGCTCCAGAAGGTTTCAAGCTTACGGCTCAGAATCTCATGGCGGGGCATATACAGATTACGCTCAAACGTGATGTCGCTGCAGACACTGCGCGCAGCATCGTGCTGCAGAATATCACGCCTCCTGAAGAGCTCACACTGAGCCGTTGGGGTATGGCCAATATAATGCTCAAAAACAAGACTCTCGATGAGTGGGCCAATGAGGAAATGGGCAAACGGCTCAAACGCATGAAGCCGGAACTCACTGAAACTACGGTCAATGGACACAAGGCAATTGCAGTTTCAGCGCAGCAGTTATGGCCGTGGGAAAAGCTCTTCCGTCTTATCTGCCGCTTTGCCGATCTGCCTTATGCCGATCGTATCTGCGGGTTGCTTTGGCATTGCCCGGAGAGTAATGCACTGTATCTCGCCCAGATGGTGGTCGATGTCAGTAATAAGGACCTGCCGGCCGAAATTGGCGCTCGCTTTATGTGCCATGGCGCAGACGGAGAAGAGTAGGCGCTTTCCAGACTGTGCGGCGATGTGTTGCCATGAGAGGGAGCTTAGCATGAGGCGTCTTCTAACGCTGTGCCTGATTATAGTTGCAACTGGCGTTCTCCCGCTGATTGTGGTCGCCGATGACGCTCAGACTTCGCAGGTCTGGGAATTGATCAAGTCTGCCCGAGAATTGGCCAACAATGGGGATCTTGCCGTTGCTGAAGAGCAACTGCTCAAGGCACTGGCAATTATGCCGGACTACGTCGAAGTTTACGCGCATCTGGGCTATGTCTACGAACTGCAGGGTCAGCGCGGCAAAGCTATCGGCGCCTATGCCGAATTGCTGAGGCGAAGGCCAAATCATGACTATGCCCGCGAGCATCTGCAGGCCCTGTTCTATGAAGGAGAGTTTCCGCGCTCCATAAATGCACGCGATCTCGCGTTCAGCCCCGTCAGTTTCGTCGTTGACCGCTGCCACGTGCTTGGCCCGTCTGAAGATACTATTATGGGTCTCGCATACACTACCGATCTCCTCTACCATGAGGAAATGGAGCGCGGCGGGCCCCCTGTTGAAATTGAAGTTCCGGCCGCCGGTGGACAGCAACGAGTTGTCCTCAACCGCTCAAACTATGCATTTATATCGGCTCCCGGCAGCGACGTTTACAACCTCAAATTCATCCTGAGTTATCCCTCTGCGCTTATCAGCCAGACTGGCCAGGATTACAGGATAGTCGCTGCGCCAATGGCTCACCTGATGCTCAGAGCGTATTGCTATTTCGACAGCTACCTCGGCAAGCAGCCGCCTGGCGAGACGCCGGTCAAAGCGTATCTCATGGAAAACGGGCCGCCCGGTGCCGAAACCTACAGCGATGCACTCTATTTCTATGCCGCCGATTCAGAGCGGAGTTCGGTCGAATGGGCCCGTCAGATTGGCCACGAATACGGTCATCTCGTCCTCCCGCCTGTCGGCCGCTACATGGAACCGGAGTTCTACGCCAGCGGGCTTCTTGGCGAACGTCTCTTCATTCAATGGCTTGCAGACGAGGCACAGACAGTCTCACAATGCCCCTGGCCCGGAGAAGCTGCTCAAGCCTCGCTTGACCGCCTGCTCGCTGGCGATGGGAAATTTGACGCCGCCGCATATCTGGCTACAACCGCCTATGCGGATCTGGCTCACTGGTATGAAAAAGGCCCTGACGCTGCGTTTATCGCCGGAACCGGCGAAGAATCCATGCACTACTGGCTCGGTATGATGATGTGGACTGAAATGGCATTTGGCCGAGATGGTTTGCGGAGCGTCATAGACGCCGCGCCGGGCACCTCGCCTGCTGACTTCCTCCTCGCCATCAAACGAGTAGTTCAGACTCGGAGCGATGATCAGGGTGCTCTCACTTTCAGTTCGGCCGCGCTCGACATTCAGCGCAGCAAACTCTCCGCAGTCCCCGTTCAGGGAGCGTTGGGCTGGGATATGGTCGTGCTTGACGCCGGCGACAGCGCATCGTTCACCATGTATATTCCCGAAGGGTTGTGGAGCTTCTCGATCCCATCCGCACCAGAGGGCCTGACCCTGACCTTTGATGGCCGCGGCCCGTTCCCGATCTCATCATCCGATGGCCTCAGCCTTGGCGAAGTCGAAGCCGGATGGCACTCAATTGTCGTCGGCAACACGGGAGCAGCGTTTCAATTGCGCGATATGGTGCTGAACTTCAGCCCCCGCACATAGCAGTTCGCAGACGCGTGTGGAAGAGGGGATGGCCGTATGTCGTTACACAAACGTGCCTACAACTCTCGCAGTGCATCTGCTGGTTCGTGGACGTCAGTGTTTGCAGTGTTGGGCGTCCTGGCATTGTGCGCCATTGCACATGCACAGCCTCAGCCTGTCGCCGAATGGTCTTACACGGGTGAGCCGTCATTATCCATCCGCGACGGGTACCAGATTCTCCACCTCAAAGGCTCTCCCGAAGACCTTGGCCGCCAGCATGGCGAGTTGGCTGGCGATCTGGTCCGCCGCGTCCTTGACGACGTCATCACCAATGGCGAAGCCGCCGACGACCGCGCAGAACGTCTTTACGCGGGCGCGCGGGTCATGGAAGAATACCTCCCCGACGCCTTCCGCCGCGAACTCAAAGCGCTTGCCGATGCCGCTGGCGTTGATTACATTTCTCTGGTCGCACTCCAGCTTTTTGGTGACATCAACCGTGGCCAGTTATGCTCGTCCTTCGCCGCATTCGGCCCTGCCACGCACAATGGCGAACTCGTCGCTGGCCGGAACATGGACTATTACGACAATGGTGCTTCCCGCTATGGCGCCGTGATTATCTGTTACTATCCCGACGAAGGCATCCCGTTCATCACGGTCTCATGGGCGGGGATCATCAACGGGTGGACGGCCATGAATGCCAGCGGGGTCATCGTCTCCAACAACACTGCCTATGGCGGGACTGACTCTCTCGAAGGTCTCTCAACGTGCTTTCTGTTGCGCAAAGTCGCTCAATATGCGCACTCTGTCGACGAGGGCATCGAAATCATCCGTTCCACTCCGCGCGCATGTGGTACTGTCATGATGGTGGCGGGCGGCAATCCCCCTGATGCTGCGATGGTTGAATATGACCATGAGGCCGTCGAAGTTCGTCGCGCCACAAATGGCTGGATTGCCGGCACCAATGATTTCCGCAAACTGTATCGCGATCACGAGGATGGCTGGTTCTGGGAGTGTTCGCGCTATGCGGCTCTTGAGGAACTTATCCACGACAATTATGGCCACATTGACCGCGACATGAAATTCATTGCTGATCCGCGTGTGGCGATGGGCGATATCAACCTCCACTCAGCCATGCTCTTTCCAGCCGATCTCACTGTCCGTATATCGATGGGGGAAGTGCCTGCCTTCGAACATCGCTACCGCGAATTTCGCTTCACTCCCGAGGGCTTGCTTCCCGCCAGTCAGGCACTCGCTTTTTCGCATTCTCCCATCTAAAAGGTGTATTCATATGGAATTTGCAGAACTTGTCCGCACTCGCCGCAGTGTCCGCCGCTATCTCGACAAAGCGGTGTCTGAAGATATGCTCACCACCATTTGCGATGCCGGGCGCTGGGCCCCGAGCGCGATAAACATGCAGCCGTGGGAGTTCATCGTTGTCACCGATCCTGAGAAGAAAACACAGATTGGCGACCGTGCGGGGGTTGCTGGCATGAAATGGCCGCACATTCACGCGGCTCCGGCGTTGATTGTTCTCTGCGCCCGCAAAACCAGCCAGTACGCCCGCGACGATCTGATGATGGCGGCCGAGAACATGATGCTGCAGGCTCACGCGTTAGGCCTCGGCACCTGCTACATCGGCGGCTTCTCGGCCGGCCCGCTGCGCCCGTTGCTCAATATTCCGGCCGGGCTTATCGTTCCGGGCATTCTCACGGTCGGCTATGCCGATGGTGAGCCGCCTATGCCCGAAAAGCGCCCGCTTGATGAGCTTATCCACAAGGACACGTTTCACGGCTCCGGCATGGACTTTGTCGGGAGTTATGGCCGCGGCTGGCGTACACTCATCAAACTCATCCGGATGCGCTTCGCGCGTCGCGGCTGAAACTTTTCCCAATGTCGCCTCGTCTGAATATATGGCACCCATCACACTATTGGACACAGCATATGCTGAAGGCTACACAGATAGCTCCGCACAATCTGCGTGCTCTCGCTATCACCGTACCTTTCCTCGTGATAGTGCTGGGAGGCTGCTCCTTGCGTGCCTCTCGCCCTTCAGCGGACACACCGCCTGCATCTGCACAGAGAATAGATGGCTCTGCGTATCGCTGGCTTCCTGCCGATTCCTCAATTGAACCGCTCGCGTCTCGTTTTGCTCCGCCAGCCGGATTTCAACGGGTTCCTGTCGCTCCCGACAGTTGGGCATATTGGCTTCGTCACCTCCCGCTGCTTCCGCCGCAGACACCGGTTTATACGCGAGAGGGCGACATAGTTCTCGCTGGCGACGATCCATTTCTCGGCGCGGTCATCGACATAGATGTGCGCCGCTATCAGGAGTGCGCCGACACTATTATGCGGCTGCGCGCTGAATATCTGCTCCAGGCCGGGCGAGATGATGAAATTGTTTTCCACCTGACCGCTCCCGGCACCATTTCGTGGGACCAATGGATGCAGGGTTTCCGTCCCCGCCAGAGTGGCAGCAAGCTCCTGTTCACAAAGACCGCTGCCCCCAACGCTTCCCGCAAAACCTTCGAGGCATTTCTCGACGCCGTGTTCATGTGGTGCGGAACGCTTTCTCTGGCTCGCGATGGCAGCGCTGTCGGTGACAGGCCAGTTGAAATCGGTGACTTCTTCGTCCGCGGTGGCAGTCCCGGGCATGCGATGATAATCGTCGATCTCGCGACCGACGATGCCGGCCATGCCCGCGCCCTGATCGCCCAGGGATTCATGCCCGCTCAATCTGCACACGTGGTGACCAGTGATGCAGGAGACGTCTGGTTCGATGTTTCATCTGGCGCCACGGTTCGCATCTCCATGTGGGACGGCTTTACCCGCGCCGATCTGCGCCGGTTCGAAGACATGTAGCTTTCAATAGTTACTCTCGCAGGAATCTGACATTCCGGATGGAATACTGATATGGAATGCATCAGCTGAATTTCCGCGGGAGGTAGCTATGAGATTCTCAGCCATTCTCGTCGCCGTGGTCGCGCTTACGCTGCCTGCAATGATATTCGCAGCCCCGACGCAGCAGGTCCTCGTCGATTTCAATTACCCGGACAATACATCCGCTCAGGCCGCCTGGCAGGCTCAGGAAGTCTCGCGAGCTGCAGAAATTGCCACAGACACTGGCACTACTGCCCTGAAAATGATCTGCGATTTCGCTACAAATGAGCGCCGCTCGGTCTATGACATGGAGGTCGACTGGGATCTTTCGAAGTGGCATCGCTTCAGCATCCGGGCAAAAGCGGACAACC
>CAYSRY010000020.1:16405-21459 GCA_964433395.1 uncultured Armatimonadia bacterium
GCTGCCGGGAGTTTCAGCCTCTACTTCCACAGTGGCGATGGCTGGTACTCCGGTTCGGGCACCATCCATGGGCGCGACTGGGTCACCATGCATTTCAATCGCTCTGAATTTCGCATTGAGGAGAATCCCGCCGGATGGGATAAAATCGACCGTGTCCGCATCGCGATATGGCGCGGCAGTGCCGTTGATTCATTCTGCCTCATAGATGATTTCACTGCCTACCGCGACGACATTCTCGCCCTCATCGATCCTCTCGCTTTGAGTGGTGCCACAGGCGGAGAAGCGCCAGGGGTCATCAATGCTGCCAAAAAAGTCGCCTCCATGTTGCGTGAATATGGTGTTTTTGTCGGCGGCATCACTCCAGATCAGCTCGAAGCTGATCCGCAAAACGCCGCTTCGCTGATTATTCTTCCTTACAATCCACAGACCAGCCCTGCAACTGCCGCTGCGCTTGTGGAATTCATCCGCGCGGGCGGCAAGGTCATAGCCTTCTATCAGTTGCCTTCTGAGGTCGCCGAGGCAATGGGCATCAAGCTGCTGGGCTATGTGTCCCGGCAGTATGATGGCCAGTTCTCCTCAATTCGGATGACCCCCGATGTCGTCAATGGCATACCGGAGCAGGTTGGCCAGAGCTCCTGGAATATCACAGATGCTGTGCCTGCGGATGACAAAGCCACTGCTCTTGGCCGATGGTATGATGCCGATGGCAAAGACACTGGCCACAACGCCATTGTGATGTCCGACAGAGGAGCGTTCATGACGCACATTCTCCTCTCTGGCGACGAATCCCAGAAGAACCGCATGTTGCTCGCGATGGTCGGCCAGTTTGTACCTGGTGTCTGGGAGACTGCTGCAAGCTCTGCCGCCGAATATCCGGCTTCCGTCGGCCACCTGAGTTCCGATATGTTAGCTTCATGGCTCAATGAGAATCGCGATGCGGTCCCTGAGAGCGAACGAGACGCCGCTTCGCTTGAGCGGGTTGATGCCATGCAGAGTCAGATCAGCGCAGCCATTGACGCAGGCGAGTATGTGCGCGCGATTGAACTCTCCTCCGAACGCAATCAGCTCCTCATCGATGCCTACACGGTTTCCCACCGTTCGCGAAGAGGTGAATTCCGTGCGGTATGGGAGCATTCCGGCTTAGGCGCGTATCCCTCCGACTGGGACAAAACCATGAGCGTATTGCGTGACGCGGGCTTCAACGCGATTATGCCCAACTGTCTGTGGGGTGGTGCGGCATACTACGAAAGCGACGTTTTGCCAGTCGCTGACATTGTGTCCGAAAAAGGCGATCAGATCGCCGCTGCCGTCGCGGCTGGCAAACGCTATGGAATTGAAGTGCATCCGTGGAAAGTGAATTTCCGGCTGGGCCGAGGCACCCCCCAGGCGTTTATCGACAAAATGCGTGCAGAGGGGCGTACGCAGGTCTCATTCAGCGGTGAACCCGGCGATTGGCTCTGTCCGTCTCATCCGGCAAATCGCGAACTCGAAATCGCGAGTATGGTTGAAGTTGCGACCAAATATGATGTTGACGGTGTGCATTTCGACTACATCCGCTATCCAGGCAGCCAGAACTGCTTCTGCGAAGGCTGCCATCACCGTTTTGAAGAAGCGACCGGTATTACCGTAGAAAACTGGCCTGAGGGCGTCATGGAGCCCGACATCAAAGACAAATTCATCCAGTGGCGCGCTGATCAGATTACCGCGATTGTGGCTGGCACGGCGAAACGGGTTCATGCGGTCCGGCCCGAATGCAAAGTCTCTGCTGCCGTTTTCGGTTCATACCCTTCAACCATTCAGTCCATCGGCCAGGACTGGGTCACGTGGGCAAAAGAAGGCTACGTCGATTTCCTCTGCCCGATGGATTACACAAATTCAGATGGTAATTTTGCCGGCCTCATCCAGACCCAGCTCCAGTATGTCCGCGGCGCAGTGCCGATCTATCCGGGCATCGGGGCGACGTCTTCAAGTTCCACACTATCTCCCGACCGCGTCGCCGGCCAGATCCAGATTGCCCGTAATCTGGGGTGTGACGGCTTCATCATTTTCAACTACACCGCGAGCTTGGGCGAAAACGTGCTCAAAGACCTCGGTAAAGCGGTCACGAGAGGGCGGACGAGCGTTCCGCACAATGGGCCGAGATTTGACTTCGGCCTCCCGACGGTGTCTGATGACCAGCCGTGGTTTGTCAGGACACGTGCCGGGCAGAGGCTCTCAGTTCGCCTGTCTCGTGCTGCAGACGCTCCTGGCATTGAATTTTCATCGTTCAGTGCGCAGGTCTATATTGAGGCCCCTGACGGCAGGCGTATCAGGCGACTTGGTGCAATTTCCAGCGCCAAACCAGAACTCTCCTGTTCTTTTACGCTATCCGAGAAGGGACTCTACCGCATTGCCGTCGCAGGCGAGGCAGAATCCAACCGCCTTGGGCGCGTCAATTTCACCACTCGCAGCATACCCGTTCTCGTCGACGGCTTCCCGCCTGATCTGAATTCCCTCATCGGCATGTAGCGTCTTTGGTGTCTCCTGGCATTATCAGAGCGGGCCCCTCGTGATGAGGGGCCCGCTCTATTGTCGGCAATTGCTTTTCCCGTTGCGTCTGCCATGTTTATATGTATCATGGTTTGGGAAGATTAAAAGTAGCGCGCCAGTAGCGGGGTCGCGGTAGTCCGTGGGCGTGCGGGCCAATGAGACCATGCAGGGCCCGGCTGCCGCACAGAGGAGCCAACTCATGTCCGAGCGCCTTCGATGGCTGATACAGGAGGTCGCAAAGAACATTGTCGGGCTGGACTTGGCGTTATTCTTCCAGGCCAACCCTACGGTCGTGGACACTGCGCCCGCGATCGGCCGCCGTGCTGGCCGTCGGCCAGACGAGGTTGAAGAGGCGCTTGATCGATTGACAGCTGCTGGCATCCTCAAGGTCACCGTACTCGGCGCAGGCCGCTATCGCATCTACTCGCTCAACGCGACGCCTCAAATGTGGGATCTGCTCTGCGAATTGAGCGAAGCGTACATCGACGATCAAAACAAACGCCAGGAGATCATACGCCTGCTCCTGCGGCCGAGCATTTCCGCCAAAGCAGTGGACACATCTGACGCAGGTCCAGATCAAAGCAGTGATGATGGGACCGCTGAAGGTACTGACAGTTAGCGTCGCACAACCAATCGCAACGCATGGCACGCCTGAAAGGTGGGCTTCGATGATGGCGACGACGCATCGCAATTCCGGAAGCGAACTCGTGTTAACCGGAGTGCCCGGTGTGGACACACTGCTCTATGGTGGGGTGGCTCCAGGTGCATGCATGCTTATTGAAGGCCAGCCGGGCGCTGGTAAGACAACCTTCGGTTTGCAGTTCCTGCACGCAGGTGCCACGCGCTTTGATGAGCCTGGGGTCATCATTACATTTGAGGAGTTTCCAGAGGAAATATATCGTGATGCAGAGGCGTATGGGTGGGATTTCCGCGCGCTTGAGGAACAGGGCACTGTCCGCGTGATTTGCACCACGCCCGAGGTGTTTGGCGAGGACGCGCTCACACCTCAGGGGATGCTCGAAACTGTCGTAGACGAGATCGGTGCAAAACGCATCCTCATTGACAGCATTACGCAGATGGCGCACGTAACTGATGACCCACTCGAATTGCGGCGCACGGTCTATGGCCTGCGAAATTGCTTCAAGAGACTCCGGCTCGCCGCGGTCATGACGCGGGAGCTTGAAACTGATGATGAAACACTGCATTTTGAGGAATATCTGGTTGACGTCGTCGTGCGCCTCGGCTATCGCCTCATTCGCGACAGTGGCGACCGAGTCCGCGAGCTCGAAATCACAAAGACCAGAGCGCGTCCACACGTTTCGGGGCGTCACTTGATGCGTATCACTGATAGTGGCCTGCACGTCGTTCCTTCGCCACATGCCCTTGAAGAATTTCTGCCGGAAGTGGCGGGCACTCCGCTCGAATTCATGCCGACAGGCTCTGTTGGTCTCGATGGCATGCTGCGAGGGGGAATTGTCAAAGGTTCCACCACGATTGTTACAGGCAGCACTGGCGTTGGCAAGACTGTACTTGGGCTGCAGTTCCTGTGTGCAGGTGCCAATCAGGGCGAACAAGGCCTTTACATTTCGTTTGAGCAGTCACACGGCGAACTCGCGCGTCTGGCGCAGAGCCTCGGGCTTCCAACTGATCAGTGCGGCGAAGGGGGAATGTGCGCCATCAAAAATATTCGCCCTGGGCGGAAAGCGCTGGGCATCATCGTCGCTGACGTCATTGCAGCCATTGAGGAGTTAAGGCCACACAGGGTCGTGATTGATGCGCTGTCCACTTTGGCCAAAGCTCCGGGCGGAGCCGTGCAGGGCAGGGGAGAGCTCGCAGCGTTAGTCTCGTATATGCGGTCGATGGACACTACAGCTCTTATCTGTGACGAGACTTCGGGCATTGTTGGGCAGTTTGAGGTATCGGGCGGGGTAATGGTCTCCTCACTTGCCGATAACATAATTCTCATGCGCTATGTGGAACTTGCCAGTGAGATGCGCCGGGCGCTGCTCATACTCAAAGCGCGTTGCATCGACCACGACAAAGAAATACGTGAGTACGTGATAGGGCAGGGGGGCATTGAGTTGCGCGACAAATTCGCTGTCTCCACTGGCCTGCTGTCTGGCCGGCCATTACGTTCACCGGATGATTTCTTCTGAATCACGATCCGGACGCTTCCGCCCGAATCCGCCATTTTGTAAATTGCTTCATTCATCTTTGAAGTCTCCTCATGCTGTTTTTTACGTATCTTGTTTTCTTTGATCTCTTTCAAAAACTGCTTTTCCGGCTTCCGCTTTGTCCGCAAAGACATTTTCTTCCCATTCTTTGCGAACTTTTGAAGCAAAACGACCGTTCTGAAAGCAGATCCTCAAATCGTTTTTGACAAACATTTTGAGATTTTCATACGCATCATCCGTAAGAATCCGATTTCCCAGGGGAAAGATTCCCGATACTTCGTATAATGGAAGCAATTCTCCTGTCCAGAAACTTGGTTCTTGCTTTACCGCAATGATTTTGCATTCCCGAAC
>CAYSRY010000021.1:0-20442 GCA_964433395.1 uncultured Armatimonadia bacterium
CGTACGTGACGATGTCTTTTGGCACTCCAGCGACGCCGAGGTCGACCGCGACATCAGAAAGCTCTCCATTGCAATCATTGCGCCACAGAAGATTGGGCTGGAGGCGATAGTTGGATACGTAAATATCAACGTCGCCATCCTCGTCAAAATCAGCTGTTGTCAGCCCTCGGGCCGTCCATTTTTCGGCATCAGGCTGCATCCAGTACTGCTCAAATGAGCCACGGCGATTGAGATAGATTATGTCGGAGTAGAATGCCTCGTCGTTCCAACGTTCATATCCGCCAACGTAGAGGTCGAGATACCGGTCGCCATCAATATCGACCCAGACTGCACTGCGTGAGACTGGCGTAGGTACAGTTGGAAATTCGACCTGTTTGAATGTACCATCGCCCTCATTGTGCCATAACGCACCGCCCTCGGCCCATGTGAAAAGGTCTGGTTTGCCATCGTTATCGTAGTCACCCCAGACGCCGCCTCCGTTGGCATTAAGGCCTGATGTTGAGTTGGCCTGCGTAAATCTCTGCCCCTGCTCATTATGGAATAAGCTCCCGCCAATATAGAGGTCAACCCAGCCGTCAGAGTCATAGTCAACCCAACATGCGGCAGCGCTGCCTGAAACGCCCATCTGCTCGGTAACGTCGGCAAACCACACATCCGCGTAGCAGACGCACGCACATACAGCAAGCACGACGAGTGATGCGACCAGTCGCTTCATCTACAAATCCTCCACAGATTTTGCCAATTTGCATACCACGATTGTATGTGGGGTATTTCGACTCGCGTAGTGCTTGTGCCTGCATGGGTGGGAAATGGGTAGCGAACAAATGGGAGACTGGTCAGAGGCCACATTCTGCGAGGAATTCGGCGTCAGCGAGGATTTCGGAGGTAGAGCCGGTGCGGATGATATTCCCGGCCTGCATGGCCACAGTTTCGGGGCACAGTTGCGCGGCGAGGTCGAGGTCGTGGGTAGCGACGATGAGTGTGGAATCAAGCTCGGACAAAAGCGCGATGAGATCGCGGCGACCGGCGGGGTCAAGCCCTGCGGAAGGCTCATCAAGTGCGAGAATGCAATTGTCAGTGACCAGTACCGAAGCAATGCAGATACGCTTTTTCTGTCCGAGGCTCAGATTGCCCGGGTGCCTGAGCTGAGTGCCAGACATATGAACTGTGGCGAGAGCGCGGTCTACGCGCGCGCAGACTTCGTCATGGGCGTAGCCGGCATTCACCGCCGCATAAGCGACCTCATCAAAAACCGTCGGCATAAAGAGCTGGTCATCAGGGCTCTGGAAGACGAGGCCAACCTGTTGGCGAATAGCGTTGACGTTGCGATCACAAAGCTGCTGCCCGAGGATTTCAATACTGCCAGAACCGCGTAGCAGGCCATTCAGATGCAGCATCAGGGTGGATTTTCCGGCTCCGTTGGGGCCGATCAGGGCGACCCGTGAACCTTTACAAACCTGCAAATCGATGTCGCCGAGCGCGAGGGTGCCGTCGGGATAGTGGAAATGGAGCCGCTGAATGTCGATGGCCAAAGCGCCATTATCTATAGGAGAGTCAACCATACAAATCCCGCCGTACAGAATATGAGAAAAGCAATTTCCGTCGTGCTTATACCGCGGCATTGCGAGAGTGCGAGCCGCCCGTTGTAGCCGCGCGCGCAGAGTGCGAACGCCTGTGTCTCCGCTCGACGACCGAGGCGCACAAGCAACACCTGCGTCATCGCCATAACGACTTTGGCAGCGCGGAAACCGCGGGCTTGTCCGCGTGCGTCCCGCGCGTGGATAAGACGCCGGACTTCGCCGCCGATGGAGCTCACGCCCCGCACCATCAGATAGCATAGACTGACGAGCCTGGCAGGAAGCAGCAGCCCGGTCAACCCTTCGAGCATGTCGCGTTCTCTTATTCTCCCGGCGAAAGCCGTCACCTGCATGACTATCAACGCGGATTTAACCATCAGCGAAAGCAGGAACCATGCTCCATCGGCTGGCACTTCGCGCCCCCACAGTGGCAGCCGCAGCATTTCAGCGTCCGGATCGACGGGCACAATCAGCAGGAGCAAAAATGTGAAAATACCAAATGAGAACAGGGGTAGCAGGTTGCGCAGACGTGAGAGTGGCATTCGGACGATAATCATAATAGCGATAGTGACGGCGGACAGTACGTAAATTGCGTGTAGATTACCGACATTGCACACCGCAGTTGCGCCCACAATTATGCACAGCAGCCCAAGCCAGAAGCTCGGGCTGCAGCGGGTTGTGTTCGGTTCATGCAAACCATGTTCAGCGGATCCACACAGCGGCGTGCGACATGTCACTCAGGCTCTATCTCCTCGAAAAGCGCCTCGTCACTTGCGTCAAGTATGACCTGTGCACCTTCAACGTCCGTCGCCGCCTTCATGACTGCAACACCCTCACGAATTGGATCCAGGCGCAAGCGGAACTCAATTGTGTTGAATGTGCGGAGATCGGTGAACTTCGCGCGGATGACCTCATCGAGATGATGGTGAATATTCTGCTTGCCCAAAGTACACCCAGTTGAAAGCTGCAAACCATCAATAAAGCATGAATGCGGGGTAGCCCCCGGAGCCCAGACGTCTGTTTCGATGCCGAAATACGGGTCAGCATCGAGTTTTGCCAATGCCAGCTTGCCCATCCGGTGGCCAGCCACCACATAGGGCCCCAAATGGCCATGAAATGCGCGCACTATGTCAATCTCGTCAACACCTTCAAGTTTGATACTCGGATCATATTTCATTGTTCTGATTCATCCCATTCCGCGGGGACCTTCGCCCCAACATGCTTGTGCGTTCGATAGCATACACCGCTGCGGGCACTACAGTCAGGAGAATGGCAAGCCCCGGAAGCGATGCGATAGTTCCAGCCACGATATATTCATAGAGTCCACGCGTAATGCCGACGAGCGGCAAGATGCCAATAACCATGCCAATCCCGACCGCGCGTGAAGCAATGAGTGCCAGCAGCGCTGACGGCCAGACATGCAAACGGCATGAGCGCAGCAGGCTGGCTGCGACTGCCATGACCACGAGCTCGACTGCCATCAGCGGGACCATGGCGACAGGAGGCATACCCGTCAACACGGCTGACAGTACGGGCACCAGTATTGCCACAGTCAGTGCAACTTCCCATGATGCAAGCAGCCCGAGAGCGAGGATGGGGTAATACATCGGCAGAAACATGGGGCCCGCTCCTGGGCCGAGTGCATGGAAAGCAATCGGCAGCACCAGCGCAAGCGCTCCCATCATTCCACCCAGTGCAAGGTCGCGCGCCTCAAAAAGCCGGCGACGGCTCTGTGTTATTTCGGCATCTGTTGTCTCTAACTCTGCTTTAGCCATCGTATGCTGTATCCCAGTATTTGCGCCATACGTTCTCAGGCACCGCAGCGGTTGCTGCGTCGATTACATTTCCATCTTTGTCACACGGATTACCGTCTGCATCGATATGATCCGTGATACTATGAAACTGCTCTGGTTTGAGCCATTTGGCATGGCCATCACAAAAAATTATATTTGAGCCGCCATTATGTATTCGGCACACTGCCCAGAATGACAGCGCTCCGCCGCGAAATGAACCGATCGGGCCTGATGGAGGCCCTGCAATACAACGATCCCACTCAACGGCATAGATCTTGTCACTGGGAGCCTGTATCTGCGCCAAAGAGATCCCATCACATCCCTGCACAATCGGGTTGCACGTTGGGGAGAAAGCGGTCGCTCCCACGTTCACCCCGTGCCCATAGTACCACGGCAGCTCCATGCGGCTGGCACATTTCCAGAGGTCCTGATTTTTCATGTACGGGTCGAGGCGCCCCTTCCAATTAGATGCAGGAGGGAGCATCTCATCATAATCATCTGTGTACATGAAAACGGCAAGGCCCTGCTGCTTCATGTTGGAAAGGCATGTCGTCTGTCTGGCCTTCTCGCGAGCCCGTGCGAAGACCGGGAAGAGAATAGCGGCAAGAATGGCGATGATTGCAATGACTACGAGCAACTCAATAAGTGTGAATCCATTGCTGGTTCTGGCGACACTACGTGGCATGATACCACAACTCCTCATTTTTGTGCTACACATTAATATTTCGTGCTACGTAGCACGATTTTGCAAAAAGTAGCACCATTTTCAATGTCTGTCAAGCATGAGAGGATATTTCCTGTCGCGAATTGTGGTTGAGCAGTCATAAAATGATCGATTTGACTTCGGCATACCCATATTAGGTGGCAGCCATGAAGAGGTATACATCCGCGGAAGAGAGAAAACATATGTGGTGCGATTATAATTTTCCTATAAGGGAGACTTCATTTTCCGTTCTGATTTCGGACTACGGAGGTTGCGCATGAGACATCTGACTGCGTGTATCGCGCTGTTCGCCATCACCGGCAGTGTATGTTTTGCAAAATTACCAACAGATGTCGCCACATTTCAGAAGCAGATCGCAGAGCAGGCGAAAGAACCCAAACAAGCCGCGAAACTCTGGTTTGACGCCATCTATGTATACCAGTTCCGCAATAAAGAGCTCGGGGCTCAACTCATCACACTGATGACAAAGAATAAGGACTGGCAGAAGAGCCCGGCCTACTTCCCCACAGCATTGAACAACCAGCCGTGGATATTTCACAGCTATGTGAAAGCCACCAAATGGGAAGACGATTACAAATTTGACCCTGACAAGTATGAATTGAGCTTTGCTCCCCGAGTAGACACACAACCATATGCAGACCGAGAAGAAGGCAAAATCGTCAAATTGTGGATAGTTTCATCCGGCGCCGACTCACCACGTCCGCTTGAACTGGAACGCAACAACCGCGGCGAATACAAAGTCCGTGAATATAGTTCGGTATGCGTCGGTGTCCGCCACAAGAAGCCTGAGAACCTGACGGAGGCAATGGATCAGAGCACCGATCCGGCCTGGGTCTTCAAGCACTGGCTCGAAGGGATTTACATGTATCTCGACGGCGACACTGAAGGTGGCGGCCAACAGATCGCCTCAGTCTCAGTGGACAATGTATTTGAGCCACGCTATTTCTATGGTGCTCTCAGCCCCGAAAAAGCCTATATTTGGCATTCATATGCAAAGGGGACCAGCGTAGACGATGGCTACGCAGTGGATCCGGAAAACTTTGAGGTTGACGTATACACGCGTGGAGAAGCTCAGGACGGCCGACTAACCCTTTGGGTCAAGACTACAGGCGGCAATGCGGATCGCCCGCTCAAAATGATTGTCGACTCACGCGGTCAGTATCGCATTGACGAGTTCTCCAGCCTCTGCGTAGGTTTGTCAAAGGTCCCGAAAGACCCGGCAGAGGATGACTTCTGAATCGTCAGCCAGACAGTTGCTACACATGACGGCACCTCAGTAAGAGGTGCCGTCATCGCTACTTGCAGCGCAAATTCTACAGAGGTATACTTTCCATAATACAATTCAGCACACACCGGCAGGTGACTGCAGATGGCTCCGGAAGCCATGCGCGAACAGGATTACTCTATCCCCGCTAATGGTGTACAACTCCTTCCACGCATCGAGCGCCTGAGAGATGCCGCACTCAATGCCGAATGGGGCGAACACGGCGATCGTGCCTCCGTTGTCCAGCAGGTCTTCGACGCCTACCGCGCCGCCCCTCGCAAAATGCAGATCGCGCGCGCAGTCATGGCTGTGTGTGAGCAGATGCCTATCGCCATCGCCACCGATGAGCTCATCATCGGCAGGCGAACACTGCTTGGCTATCCGGAGACCGAGGAGGCAATGCGCGCCGGCACTGCCGAGCCGGGCTACATGATCGCCGACTATCCTCGCGCAATCAACGAAGGTTTCGCAGCGATGATCGCTGACTTTGAGGCGCGACTGTCACACTATGATGAAGCCAATCCCGACCATCTCGAGCACATCGACACGCTGCGGTCAATGATAGTGGCATGTCAAGCGGCGATTACGCTTGCGCATCGACATGCAGATTGCGCCGCAGACCTCGCCACAAACGAGAAATGCCCACAACGACGCGGCGAGCTCCTCGAACTCGCCCGTATCTGCAGGAAAGTCCCCGAATTTCCAGCTGAAACATTCCACGAGGCCTTGCAGGCGTTCTGGCTCACGCATCTGGCCATCTATATAGAATGCGAGAATGTCGCATTCTCATTTGGCCGCATGGACCAGTATCTGCACCCATTCTATACAGCCGATATTGCTGCCGGGCGGATGACGGCGGACGAAGCACTCGAGCTCATCCAGTGCCTGTGGATTAAGACCTATGAAAATGTGCAAGGCAACCTCGGTCACGTTCAGACTGTGACTGTGGGCGGCATCTCGCCGGACGGTCGTGACGGCACAAATCAGCTTTCATGGCTGATGCAGCGTGCCTCACGTGAACTGGAGAATGTTGGCCCCTCCATTGCCTCGCGCATATGCGCTGACACACCCGATGATTACATCGCGTATGTGCTGGAGACCATGCGGCTGGGCCGATACATGCCGCAGGTTTATAATGATGACCAGATGGTACCAGCCATCACATCGAAGGGGATCCCGCTTGAGGATGCTCGCGAGTATGGCATCATTGGCTGCCATGAACCGACAATCTGCGGCAAGGGCTATTTCCGCTCCGCATCGTGGCCGGGCTATGTGTGCTTCCAGCGGTGGCTCGAATACGCACTGAATGAAGGGCGCAGTCAGTTTAACACCGCAGGCGAGCGAGATGCTGAGATTTCCGGATATCCAACCGCGAATGCTTCAGATTTTTCCAGCTTTGAGGAATTGTACGCGGCATTCATGCAACAGATGAAACATGGCGTGCGCCAAAGTGTCATCACAGCAAACAGGGGTGAGATCGTCAAGCGCACTCTGACGCCACGGCCAATGATGTCAACCCTCATCCGTGGATGTGCTGAAAAGGCGCTTGATTTCACCGAAGGCGGCGCCATGTATAACCTGAGTGGTTTTCAGGCATTCGGCATTGGCACCTGCGCAGACTCCCTCGCCGCCATCCGCAAACTCGTCTACGAAGACAGCGAGTTCACGCTCTCCGAGTTCGTCGAAATACTGCGGGATAACTGGGCAGGGCACGAAGACCTGCGCATGAAGGTGCGAAAATCGCGTCTGCATTTCGGCAATGACATTGCCGAGGTCGATGAGCTGGCGGTGCGCATGGTGAAGGATCTTGAAAATGAGGTGGATAGCCACCGCAATATCCGTGGTGGACAATTTATTCTGGGGCTCTGGAGTTTCTGGCAACACGTAAACACCGGCAAGGAACTTGGGGCGTCGGCAGATGGCCGCAAAGCTGGGGAAATGCTCAGCCACTCTATGGATCCGTCATCTGGCTGTGGCCTGGCTGGACCGACTGCTGCCATTCGCTCCGCTTCGAAGATAGATACTTCACGATTGGCCAATGGCGGCTCGCTGCTGCTGGAATTTCAGCCGAAACTGTTGAGCAGCGAAGCCGGCGTGTCGGGCGTAATCGGTCTTATTCGGACGTATTTTGCTATCGGAGGCATTCAGCTTCAGCTTTCGGCAGTGACGCCGGAGATACTGGAGGCCGCAGTCGAAAATCCCGAGCAATACAGGCATCTGGTCGTGCGCATGGCCGGCTATTGCGATTATTTCACCCGCCAGCCAAAGGATCGTCAGGCCTACATCATCGCTCGTGAGAAGCACGCATCGGCGTAGTTATTTGTATACGCAGAACAGCACAATATGCGGACAGAAAACATGGCATCAGGTACTGGGGGGAAAGCAACGCTCTACTCCTGGTGGTTGTAACTCGCCCTCAAAGTGCGGAGCAGCGTCCTACCATGAACAGGTCCTCCGCCCGCACCAATTACGACAACTTCGTGTTCGCCGAGGCAGTCAGCTAACCTATGCTTCCGTAGCTTTGTCAGACTGTCATTTCCAGCCCTTTGATTGCTGTAATTATAGTCGGCTACCTCAGCATCTTCGGACGCGCGCACAATGATACGTATTCCTTCTACGTTCCACACTTTGGCTTCAAATTCTTTTACCGTCATTGCTGCCTCCTGATTGCGGAAAAGCGCGCGCGAAATCTATACTACAATAATATAATAACTAAAAACATATTATTTAGTCAATATTTTGGCATACGACTGGCAGGTAGCTGCAGACACCAAGCCAACGCTCAGGCACTGACACGTAAGCTGTCTGCAATCTGCTCAGCGGGAGCATCGCCACGCCACCCCACGACACGCGCAGGTACCCCTACCGCAATTGCCCGCTCTGGAATATCGCGTGTCACGACACTGCCCGCACCAGCGCCAATGGAAATCCCTTTGAGCACCACGACATGGCACCCCAGCCAGACATCACGCCCCAAGCACACCGGGGACATCTGGTAGTTCTCATCCTGCTGGCGAATCGGCCGGGATGGATCCGAAAAACCATGGTTGGCATCCACAATCTGGCAATGTGGCGCAATCGTGACCCAATCGTCAAGCACCACTTCCACGCCGCTGTTGATAATAGTGTACTCGTTGATGAGAACATGATCTCCAATGGTGATTTTGGCGGTCTCCGCTGCTTTCAGCAACACCCCGCTGCCGATAACCGCGTGTTCGCCAATGCTGATTCGCTCGGGATTACCGGTTACAACTCGCCCGCGCACCAGCGCATGTTTGCCCAGCTTGACGCCTTCAATCCGCATTCGCAGCGGATACCAGCGTCTCGCTATACCATCGAGAATCTGCAGCCATCTACGCAGTAGCTTTCGCATTCGCTGCCTTTCTATCGGTGCAACACAGCTCCCGAGCTGGGAATAGACTAGGCGCTGGCACACCCCCATACACGCAAAAAGGGGAGGCCATATGGCCTCCCCTGCTTCAATTTCCGTGCCGATAAGCTATACTTGCCGATCCGGCCACACAACCAATTCAAGAATGCCGCTACCCTGACGCACCTCATCGCACAACACCACTGCAATGGCCGCCTCGCTCATTCGCACGCTCTGCGCAGTCAGTGCCTGCACTGTGGAGCTGAGGTCTGGCTCATGGCCAACAACAAGCATGGATTCGTCCGCCTCGAGTTCCTCCACCAGATCGGCGATGACCTCCGCATTGCACCGTCCACAGTCAATCCGACAGTCCACACACCGCTGCATCTGCACCTGCTGGGCGACAGCGTCCGCAGTCTGACAGGCTCGAACTCGCGGGCTGCAGGCAATAGCATCCAGCCTGATCTGTCGGTCTGCAAACCATTTACCCGCCCATTCGGCCTGCCGCCTGCCTTTTTCACTCAGCGCACGGTCAGTATCGGGTTGTCGCGCGGCTTTGGTCTCAGCTTCGGCGTGACGCATGAAGTAGAGGCGCAAACAGGTTTCCTCCCCCGGATTATTTCTGCACTGAGCTGGGCACAAGCAGAGTCAATGTGCCGCTGCGGGTGGCTATCTCATCGCATTCGACGCACGCAATGGTACCTTTGCCCATATCTACACTGCCATCGGTCAACTGCCCGATTACATAGCTGAAATCCGGCTCATGGCCGACCAGAAGCACCGTCTGAGGCCTCCCGAGGTCGTCAATAATCTTGGCGAGTTCCTCCGTTGACAGCGAGCCATCACCAAGGCGCGTATCCTGGACTATCTGCACCCCCAGTACCTTAGCCACTCGCTGTGCGGTTTTGCGTGCTCTTACAAGCGGGCTTGATACGATCGCGTCAAACTCTATATCATGCTCATCGAACCATCGGCCAGCCCGTTTGCCCTGCTTTTTGCCTTTCTTGGTCAGAGGTCGCTCTGCGTCACTTTGCCCCGGCGCGGCCTCTTCTGCGTCACCGTGCCTCAGGAAGTAGATCTCCACGAGCATTCGCTCCTTCATGACATTCTATATTCCGATGACACCGCACAGAGACCAGCATGTGGCGAACCGTGCAATGTCACATTACATAATTCGCCACATCGCCCAGAGTACCTGCAGCAGCGCACGCGCCATAGCCTGTGAAGCGCCCCTTTCGGGAACAATACGTACAGCGAACTTGTTCCATGAGTATAATGAGTGCGAATGGGTAAAATAAATATTATAGAGATTACAGCCTCTGAAGCATAGCGGCGGCGTGGAGGTCTCGGCTGATACCGTTCACAGGAGGCGATGTACTTTGCATGTATTGCGCCCGCGTTTGCTCATCTGCCATTTATGCTGCATTGGCATCCTCGCCGTCTGCGCTGCATTTCTCATCACGCCCACGCTCTCCCAGAACGCCGAAAATACTGAGGTCGACCCCGCCAAGGCGGCGTTCGACGCGCAATACGCTCGCATCAATGAGTTTGTGGCAAACTATCACGGAATGCGCGGTCCCACTCAGGACGGGTGGCCTTTGTACTGGGAACTCGCTGCACTAGGCCCACAGGTGCTTCCCTATATTGTCCCGGAAATCGAATCCGGAGACTGGTGGCTCGGCTATTCTGTGAGCTTGATGACGCGAAAAGCCTTTGAACGCGATGATTATGATGATCCCGAACATTATGGGGCCTCAAATGTCACCGCGTTCATGTATTGCGACTGGTGGCGGGCCGGCAAAGCTGCATCCGATGCCCGTTTTGAGCGTCTCTACAGCGAGCTTGTCGCTGCCCGAGAGGCCGGCGATCAGGAAGCCATCGACGCAACGCTCTTCTCCCTTCGCAAGCTCGGCATCGCTGCACTGCCGAACTTCGTTGAAAAGATTCAGCAGGGCGACCCTGACCTGACAGGCGTCGTCGCCAAACTGACAAGATTTGCTTTCGGTGGACGCGTAGCCAGCGTCAGCGCCGACGCCACTCCTGAGGAAGTCGCCAAATGGTGGGAGACCGACAAACAGCACTGGCTGATCCCATGGCCCGAAGAACCAAAACAGGCAGACCAGCCCGAGCAACCTGCCGAATAGCCGATCCTCCAATGGTTCCATAAAAAAACAGGTGATACCATGAAGATAAAGAGAGTAATGAAGGTCTTTATATCGACGATACTCATAGTTGGCTTGTTCGCAACCGGGATTATTGCTCAGGAAAACGAAGAAGGCGATCCCGCCAAGGCGGCGTTCGACGCTCAGTACGCTCGAATCACAGAGTTTGTGGCAAACTATCGTGGGATGCGCGGCCCTTCTGTGGACGGGTGGCCTTTGTACTGGGAACTCGCTGCACTGGGCCCACAGGCGCTTCCCTATATCGTTCCAGAAATCGAAGCCGGAGATTGGTGGCTCGGTGATTCAGTAATCCTGATGACACAGAGAGTTTTCGAGCGTGAAGACTATGACGATCCGGTCGGCTATGGTGCCTCAAATGTCACAGCATTCATGTATTGCGACTGGTGGCGGGCTGGCAAAGCCCCGTCTGACGAACGTTTTGAGCGCATTTATGGCGAGCTTGTCGCTGCCCGCAATGCCGGCGATCTGGAAGCCATCGACGCAACGCTCTTCTCCCTTCGCAAGCTCGGCATCGCTGCACTGCCGAACTTCGTTGAAAAGATTCAGCAGGGCGACCCTGACCTGACAGGCGTCGTCGCCAAAGTGACGAGATTTGCTTTCGGTGGCCGCGTGGCTAACGTCAGCGCCGACGCCACTCCCGAGGAAGTCGCCAAATGGTGGGAGACCGACAAACAGCATTGGCTCATCCCATGGCCCGAAGAACCAAAACAAGCAGACGAATCTGAGCAACCCACCGAATAAGCGACTGTTCCACATGGTCATTGGGGTAAACGTTGGAGCCGTAACTTATGCGAGTGCGGCACGCACGCCGTACCTTTAGATGCGCGTCACGCGCAGCCGTCCCTTACAATGTGCGTTACTCGCCGCGTCACGCGCCTATTCTACGATGGCCAGCTCAACCTGATCGCCAACTCCATATTGCCATACCGAAAGCACTTTTCCGCTGAAATCCCGCTCAAGTACCTCTTCTGATACAGGTTCCTCGGTGAAGATTTTCGACGATGAGGCGGTGATACGCGCCCCGGCTTTCACCATGTGCGCGCTATCCCCCTCGCCAATCCACGAGCCGCGCAGATACACGCCATTCGTACTCGCAAGCTGTCCGTTATCGTCAGCGTGCCCATTGGCGAACATGAAATATTCGGCGACATCCAGCACACCGTCAGCCGCACCGGTAAACGGGCCTCGCTGCAGCAATGCAGTCGTATCGATCGTCAGCCACAGCGTCTCGCCGTCCACACGCGCAGCTTCTATGCGGAACATAGCTGTGCGGAATTCATTGAAAATGCGCAGCGCCTGCCCCGGCGCGAACAGCTCCTCGCGCCCATCTTCATACGGTATCGCGATTTCTCGCGTCTCATAGTCCAGAGCAGTAATTTCATCGGCGACATAGCCCGGCCCCTCTCCCGGCGCGTACTCGCCAACCTGCACATCACGCCAGACTTCGCCATTACGCGCTGAGACAACCCGCACTCCCTGGGCGCGATGCTCTGTCGTCTCGCTCGGCCCGTCGGCAATTGCCAGATGAATGACATCCACCCCATCCGCGAGCGTCACTTCAATCTGCAGCGGATCCTCCGAGATGATGCGGGCGCTCCGCACGACCGGCTCATTCTGGTATGGATCAATAACGGTAACAAACAGCGACCGCGCTCCATCCTCGACGCTATCGCGCACAAACAGGTAATCCAGGCCCCAATCCTGCGGACGCCGAGGATGCGACCCTTTGCCCATGATGACTTCTTTCGCCCCACCGACCGGCAACACGTGCAGGCGCAGCATGTCCCCACCATCAAGACCGTAATCCCATTCCCACGTCGCCGGCCCATCGATGCTCGCACGCCGGATATCATTGACGAACGACGGGAAGTCAATCAGTGTCCGCCCCCATTTGTCAGTATATTCCGCGTACCGCTCCACATCTGGCCCGGCCAGCGTCCCGGGCTGCGCTTGCCAATTCAGAGCCGGCACTTTGGGCTCCACAAGCGGACCATGCCAGCTCTGATCATGCTGGTCACCGCCATCAACGGCAAAAAGGTCCACCACATAGAAGCGCGTCTCGTCAACGTCAACCAGCGTTACCGTCCGCTCATACAGATCCACATCTTCTGCCGCGTTTTTGCATATCCCGGCATCTGGGGGATATGGTGCATGATGTGCCGTGACGGTGTGTACGCCATCTTTGCTGGCAAAAAGCGTGCAGGCATTGCCCTCACGAACCCGGACATCACCGCGCGTCTGCCCGACGCTCACAGTGTTGTGCGCCATGATATTGCAGTCAAACGTCTCGGTATAATCCCAGGTAAACGGATAACCGAGATCCGGCAATATATCCACGCCCCGCGCGAATACCTCAAGATTCAGCGTGTCCTGCTGGCGGTGCCCCACAGATGCGGCATAATTCAGGCACACTGCACGGCGGTTCGCATCATCGCCGGATTCAAGAATCCCCACACCATACCCGTCGAGAAGACGTGGCTGCGGCACAATCTGTGATGCTGGCGTCTCCAGTGCCGCTTTCATCTCCTCAAGCGGGTACGTTTCGAAGAGGTCGCCGCTGTAAAAGCTCCCATCATATCGCGTTGCCGCTCTGGCAAAACGCGGATCGCCATACTTGTCAAACGCGTAGACCGACGCTCCCCCGATAAAAGAATAATTCCAATCTTCTGGTTCCACTCGCCGTGGCGCTCGAATTCCACCATTGTCGCCGATCGACGGCGTATAGAAGTTATTCATCTTCAGGTCAATGAAATAATCAAACATCGCCTTAGCTTTGTCATTACCGAAAATATCGGGATACTTCTCTACAGGAAACTTCTCCGGATGAAGCTTGCGCACTTCTTCCATAAGCCGCGCAACTTTGATGAAATCCTGCTTGATTCGATTATAATTTGGGCTCTCGTGTCCGCCGCCATCGCGCCGCAACTGGTTCACCAGCACATAGGCGCTGTGGCCGCCACCAGAATAGGCCCAGTCGACCATATCCTGCGAATTCGGATGCTCGCCCTCATAGTCATCAAGCACCAGGGCAATAGTCATGGCAAGCGCCTGGGGAAATCCCTCATTTCCTCGTATCGCTCCATTCTGCAGAGCAACTGCAGCGGCGCGCAAAAGGTAATGCTCGATATATTTACGCAGGTCATCCGCGTCCTCAATCGGCATTCCTTTTGATTTCAGGAATTCAATCAGCTCCGGATCCTGCCCCATATACTCGTAAAACGCGTCATAGGCAAGGACCGCCTCTTCTGTGCAGAAAGTCTCCCAGATGAGGTCGGTAATCATGCCCCCGCCTTTCCACTCGTAGTGGGGATGCCGGCCGCCATATGGAGCTGCCCATAGTCGGTCTTTGCGGTCATCGTGGTTCGGATACTCGCTTGCGACCCGGGCCAGCAATATTGCGCCTTTACGCGCGAACTTCTCATCGCCAGTCAGCAGATATGCTTTCGAAAGGCTCTGCAGCGTCGGAATGGTGACCCCTGTATAGCATGCGGACGCATATTCGCGGATAAAGAAGAAATGGCGCCCATCCGGAGCTACCCAACCATCGCCATCATCAGGATAATCGCCGGAAGTTATATCCCCATCGCCATATTTGTTGCTCGGGTACCACTCCTGACCCATCCTGCACTGTAGCTGATAGGGATGATTAATCGGATCGAGCTTCCACGGATGCCACGCATTGATTTTGCGCACCTCTATACCATGCACAGGACACTCGGCACGGGCTTCATGCGGGTAGATTCGTGGAATCGTAGTTGGCGGCTGCAGCTTCCACATGAAGTCATCGCTCTGCTCGACATATTCCTCAGCGGAGGTATAGTCACGCCCGACAACATAGGTGTAAGGTTGGCCTTTCATTATCAGCTCAGAAACATCCTGCGCCCACTCGCACGTATCAACGTTCCCGATCGCCACTTCGACGCGTTCCGGCGTGTAATACGTCGCCCCCGTCTTCGCCATGGCCAATCCTCCAATGGTCAGCAAAACCATGACCAGGGTAATTCGGCACCAGATATGTCGCATGCGATGTCTCCCTTGCTTGTAGGACCTGTCAACGGCCTGCCCCATCGCCACGCCAGTCTACAATTCCAGCCACACCATTCATCCGCTATCAGACTATATTCTCATCCAAGCCGATGAATGTATTTCCATCTTCCACCAGGTTCTTTATATCTTTGCCGACGCGCAGGCCGATACGTTTGCGGCTTTTATGCTTCCGGCGCGTATCCACAATCCGGTTGCGCCGCAGGACCACATCCTCAGCAGTGCCATTCATATCTACGGCAATGCAGTCGCCTTTTTTCCCGCTGTCGACAATTACATTCTCTTCAAAAACATTCCTGTGGGGATCGCGCGCCGGGCTCGGGTGTGCCCGGAAATAGATTCCGACCTCTCCACTGCGTCGTATCTGGTTGTGGCGACAGACGTTGTCCGTATCGCGGTGGCCGATGGAGATGCCATATTTGCCACAATCCTCAATGACGTTGTTCTCCGCCAGACCGTGCCTGACGCCCCAGCAGAAAAACAGACCCTGCGAGGCACCGACAATCGTGTTATTCGTGATAATCGGCCGCTGTGAACCACTGCCGGGATGCATACCCAGATCGGCATTATTAATTGACCTGCAGTGATCGATTACCACATCGTGGCAAATCTGCCAGCTGAAGCCGTCTCCATCATAATCACGCGCTGTCACTTCACGGCAGGTAACTCTGTTGCAATCCTGAATGAATACACACCCACCATAGTTTCCATTGAGATTCCAGTTCTCAGCGCGATTGCCATCAATGGCGAGATGCTCAATCAAAACATCATCCACATAGTCACCGCAGATAACAGGGAACTGCGTTGATGCATATGGTTTTGTCTCCAGCCAGAAATTCTCGCGGGGGTCTTTATCCATCAGCACACGGTTTCCATCAATTCCGAGTACGCTTCGTTTGACAACCTGCAATTTATCGAAATGCGGGCTTTTGCCATGGAGGAGAATGCCGCCTCCCACTCTGAAAATCGACGCATCTTTGACAGTCACTTCATGGCCGTACCAGTCCAGATCCTCCGCCAGCGGCGTCTTCTCAGCTTTGCATTTCCGCAGCACCGTCTCATCACCGCTGCCGATCAGCTTAGTATTGCTGCGCAGAAAAAGCGAATTTCCCATCTCGTAGACACCCGGCAGAATCCGCACAGTGCCGCCACCCATGCGAGCGACATAATCTACCGCGCTTTGCAGTACCAGATGATCGTTGCCAATAAAATCTGCATTCTTCACGCCAACGTTCACTTCAATGTGTCCAGTCATCTCGACACCTCAGACAGATAGCGCGAGCGAAAACAATCACCACGCGCAAAATCGGATGAACCAGGCTACCCACTTATTTCCCGCCTTTGTATGCCATACCTGCCATCCACTTCCGTCTACCACGCACAAAAAAAGCTGGCTCCCGGGCGGATAAAATCCACAGGGAGCCAGCCATACACTCACGACTACATACTTAGAAAACCAGTAGCAAACCCACGAAGCCAAGCGCCATTACCAGCAATATGTATATACCAGTATATGGCGCAAGTGCCATGAGAATACGCGTCTCTTCCCCTTCGCCGCCTACTGCGGCCTGCGCCGCCATGATATTGGGAATCGACACCATATTCCCGGCAGTGGCGCCTAATATCTGCAGTGAGAGCACTGCCAGCGTCGACAAGCCAACAACTTCGGCAGCGGAAGATTGTGTGACCGCAAAAATCAGATTCGAGACTGTCACGCTCCCTGCGATGAATGCGCCAAAAGCCCCCAGCATCGGCGAGATAATCGGCAATGCCGCATTCTCAATATGCGACGAGGCGTAGCGAATCATGCTGTCGAGGCCGGAGGCATTCTCGCCGCTGTTTATCATGATCTGCATAAGGCCGACAATCAGGAAAATGGTCGCCGCCGTCTTCACTACAGCTTTTCCCGACGTGACTGCGAGTTTGCTGACCTCGCTCCCGCGCACTTTGTACCACAGCATCAGCACGAATGAGACGAACATGAGGATAATGCCGGGGTTGAAAAGATTGAATGAGTACGTCAGCGACTCATGCAGTTGTACTTTGAACGATGGCAGCACGAATCTGCCGGCAATCAGGCAGACGATCAGCAATCCATACGGCGCCAGTATCTGCCCCAGACTTGCGGCAGGCTTTTCGCCATCATCCTGTTTGAGCATCACAGTTGTCTTTGGCATGAGAATCCCGCGGCGAGAGGTCAGCAGAACCAGCGCCAGCCCGACCAGCGGTCCGAGCAGTGACGGGAACTCGATGCCCAGATATGATGCACCGAAATACGGGGCGCCCATGGCCACTCCCGCCCAGATCGCAAATGGGAGACCATCGGTGAAAAATGCGCGGTCTTTCTTCAGCCCGCGCGTCAACATGGCCAACAACAGGACAGGCACAAAACAGCACACTATCGCTCCCATCCCTGCGACACTGGTGACAACCTCAGGGGTGCCGAGCTCCGCAAAACCTATGCGCACTGGCGTGCCAACTGCACCGAATGCGGCTGCGATACTGTTTGCAAGAAGCGCGAGACTGACTGACAGAAATGTGGGGAAACCAATATAGACAAGCAATGGGGCCACAATGACTGCTGGGGTCCCGAAGCCTGCAGACCCCTCGATAAGGCTCCCGAAGAGCCAGGCGAGGATAATAAGCTGCACGCGACAGTCGGCCGATACTTTGCGCAGATAGTATTCAATCGAGTCAATAATCTTCCTCGATCGCAATAGATTCAGGAAGAGAAGCGCGCCAAAGATAATCAGCAGAATATCCAGCGATACCAGGCCGCCACGCAACAATGACAATGGCACGACAGGTGCATCGACATGCCACACGGTAAGCGCAATGAGGATTGTCAGCACAGATGTAATCAGGGCAGCGAGCAGTATGTTGCGTTTGAAGATAACAAGGTCAATAACGAGGTATATGATTGGTGCGAGCGCTACGAACGTTAGCATTGCGCTTTCAGAACTCCCCACCCACAGAAACGGCGGGCCGCAGTGGTCCGCCGGATGTCTCACGGCCTGAAATATCAATTCATTCTACCACAACAGACAGCCGACGTCACGCAGCAAAACGGGCCGAACAATCCGCTCGGCCCGCTATTCTGCAGAAAAGAAAATCCATCTCGCCTAGACGCGCTCGCCGCCAACTTCGGCGATCCAGTCGCGCGTCCACTCCACTGTCTCAAGCCCCAGGTCGCACTGGCAGCTTGCAAGGAAGATCAGGCCCTCGATGCGCCCGGATTTCAGCCACTCAAGTCCCTTTTCACACTGGTATTTCATCAGTTCCAGCGGTATCGGCTTCCTATCGCCAAAATCCCACAGGTAGCAGCCGAGAAGCAATCGGCTGTCCGGGGCCGCTTCCTCAAATTTGTCCATGCTTTTCTCAAGCTCGGCCAGTTCCTCGGCGCGCCACGTCCAGCAGGTCACTACATCACATTCGGCCATATGCGCCCGCACATCCAGATGGAACTGATGCGTGTACATGACATTCCAGAGCTCAAGCTGGCGATCGCTCAGCATCAGCTTGTCGCGGCGTATCCGCTGCAGCTCTTCGACGCTCAAAGTCCCAACTTCGCCACCTTCGGGATTAGTCTTAAAGAAATCATCCATGATTACCCCGGTGATATTCGGGAACCGCTCAGCCAGCTTGAAGACCTCTTCTGTCTGGCTCGCGTCAGTCACCGCGCCAGCGCCTACGATGGACCATACGACCCGATCAAGCGGGCGCAGTGACGTGGCCAACTGATCAAACGGAGCTTGCAGGTTGTCTCTGAATGAGACCATCAGCAGATTCGGCACATCCAGATACAGCGCTGCTTCTGCCGGCGTCATGCGCGACGGCATCGGCAATTCCCAGCCCTCGTCGTGACTGCCTGCAATGTGTCCCCACACCCAAAGCCTGTCCCGCACTGTCTCCATTGTCTTTCCACTCATGGCTTTCCATCCTTTACAGTGCTTCGTCGCCTATTTCTTCCACCCACCTGCGGCTCCATTCCACGGCCTCGAATTCCAAATCGCAGATTGGCGTCGCATGCAATATTATTGCCTCTATTCGGCCATCACGCAACCATTTCAGTGCAAACTCTGCCTGCATTCCCATCAAATTGAGGGGGAGCAGCTGCCTTCCGCCAAAATCATACATGTAAAGCCCCACTGCGCGTCGCACGTTCCTTGTCAGCGTCGCAAACTTCTCAAAATTCTCCTCCAGCCCATCCAGATCTCGGGCTTTCCACGTCCAGAATGTCACCACGTCACACATTTCCACGTGTTCCTGCACTGGCAGATCAAGCTGGTGGCTATAGATGACACTGTAAATATCTGCGTGGCGATCCGGCAATTCGAGCTGATCGCGAATCTCCTGCAGCTGACGGATTGACAGAGTCGCATGCTTGCCATTCTCATCGGTATTTTCAAAGAAATCGTCGAGCAGTACACCGCTCATGTTGGGAAATCGCCGCAGGCAATCCAGAACATGCTCTCGCTCGTCGTCCGAAGTGCGGCCCCCCATTCCTGTTAACGACCATGCCACGCGCCGCAGCGGGCGCATTGCAATAAGATGGCGGTCAAATGGCATCACAGGCCGGCCATTATAACGTGCGAGCATTGTATTCGGCACGTTCATATATGTACAGGCCTCGGTTGGCGTCATTCGCGAGTCGGCCTCAAAACCCCAGCCTTCGTTCTGACACCCCTCTTCATGTGAAAAGAGCCATAATCTGTCGCGCACAGTATTCTCAATACCATCCCATAATCTCGCCAATGCCATCACCTCATTCAAGGCTTAGTTGAATGCCCCTGGCGCTGTGCACACTGCAAAATCTGTCACGCACTCGCGCGCTGCTCCATGATGTACTCTACAACTTCGTTCGGTTCAGCCAGCCACACATCATCGCCCCCCAGCCGCAAAACCGTCTTAAATCGCTCTTCAAGTTCCTGCAGCGTGCAATCCTTCCACGGGTGGCTCGGCTCATCCGGCAATGGACAATGGCAGTAATCTATCACCCAGCCTCCGGCATCCATTGCCTGATGCAGTCGCTTATATGGGTCGAAACGCGAATAGAATGGCGGCGGATACTCGGTATGCAGTGGCACGCGACACAGTCGCATGAGGTCAACATCCGGTCGGTTAATATCATCATATATAGTCATGATGCCATGGTAACCGCCAGCTTCCGCCACTTTGAGCGCCGCAGGATAATTGTCATTGCATCCCGGCACGCAATACAGATTCACTGGCAAACCGGTCTTCTCTTCGAGTATTCGCCGTGCTTCAACCACCTCATATTGCGCATTTTCGTCGGTAGTTGCCCCATGTGTCATGCTGTGGCACGAAAGCCCCCAGCCATCTTCTTCCACAAGCGCGTTCAGTTCCTCTCGTGAAAGAATTTGCCATCCTTCAAACGTACTTCCTTTTACCATGCGTGGCACGCCCACTTCAGAGCTCACAACGCACACGTGGCCCGGAATTCCATACTGCCGATGCACGGGCAGG
>CAYSRY010000021.1:20453-21265 GCA_964433395.1 uncultured Armatimonadia bacterium
CCTGGCATCCTTCGTCATACGTGATTGAGTAGACCCAGCGTTTTCCATACTTCCAGACCATCATGCACCTCCCCGATAACACACAAAAAGGGCGGGTGACATATGTCACCCGCCCATAGTTCCACATCTATTGCAGATACCCCTGCTTTAGAACATTCCCAAAGCCCGTCGGTCAACCATGAACAGACTGAGAACGCCAAAGAACAGTATGAACACAATCCCCCCGACAAGTACTGTCGGCGGCCCTCCATGAAGTATCGGAGGCACTGCAACATCAAGCTTTGAAAACTGGCTGGCTTTCTCAGCTTTCTGTTCCTGAATCATCGCCATAGCCAGCGACTGATCAAGCGACACGATGAGTTGTGACTGAACTTCCTGCTGTCTCTTCAATTCCGTATACTCGCGCGCGACCGTTGGCAATTCCGACATTGCAGCTTTCGCCTGCGAAAGCAAAACAGCGCTTCTGGCTTTGCGGGCTCTCGACGCAGCAACGCTGATATGCAGGTCTGCAACTTTGCCAGTGAGGCTGTCGTACGTCGAGTTGCTCACCAGCGAGACCTCGCCCTGGATCCGGGCTTTGAGTTCTGTAAGCTGCTTCTCAACATCACTGATAGATGACTGGACCTGCGCCACATCACGATGCAGACTGCTTTTACCTTTCGCTTTCTCCGCGGCAAGTTCAACCCGCAGATCCGCCAATTTCGCCTCAAGCTGCGCGATCATCGGGTTACGCATTTCAACAATATTTCCAACCCGCAGATTTTCAGTCTTCCCCAGGCGCGTTCGCGCCTCTCCAAGTGAACTGGAAGCTT
>CAYSRY010000022.1:0-21054 GCA_964433395.1 uncultured Armatimonadia bacterium
TGATCGTAGAGGTCATTGAGATATGTTCGGGTCTGCTCGTGAAAGATCCCTGGGATCCCCCGCTCCAGTGCGGCAACCATCTCACGCAGTGGCCATAGGGTCCTTCTGAAGAACCGTACCTCGCTTTTTAGACGGAGGATTTGAGATAGCTGACCGTCAGGCCCCGCTGCGACCAGAGCATCCTGCAGGTCTTCAATGACATCAGCGAGGGCATCAAGCGCGACATAGTAACAATCCACAATGGTGTCGAGCAATGCATACACGAGGTAGTCACTTTTTGCCTGTCTGCCGCGTCCAGTGTTGTTGCGCAATCGCTCGCGAACCGCTGCGAATTCGTCAGGCCCCGATTCCTGAAAACTGAGCACCCATTCACTGGAGAAGACGATGCCAATATGACGGGCAAAAATACCTTTGGCTTCTCCATCAAAGCGCATACTTTTCAGGCTGATGAACGTGTAGCCCTCGTAATCTTCGATGTCTGGCCGTTCCTGACTGTTGGCGATGTCTTCGAGGACCAGTGGATGAAGTCCGAAATGCGCTCCGATTGCGGCCAGAAGCTTCATGTCGTGAACACCGTTTACGTGCAACCACGTTACTGCATCAGTCGCCTCAATACCCGCGATTTCGTCGATTGCGACCTCTCGCTGAGTGAACGCCTGCTCGTCGTAGGCCGTGAGCGTGGCGACACAGGCTTCAGCGGGCACCTCGCCAACATGTGTAAGTGTCGCAGGCGGCATTCCCGATTTGGCAGAGAGATATCTGACGAACTTGCGCATACGCTCCTCCTCTATGACCTGATAAGGGTTTGCGCATAGTCTTTCAGGACGTGATATGTGATGCGGTTGGCGTCGTGGAAGCGCACTGCGCCATCATAGGCAGTACGCACCAGATAGATGATATCTTCCCCATCGAAATGCCAGTCGACATATTGGAAACCGGTATAGAAAAGTGAATCGGCATGAGAAAGCTCACTGCCATCCTCAAGCACTGTAACGCAATGGCGCCAGTTTCGCAAATCGGCGGAACAGTGTAACGAAAGTACATTGCGCTGCTCCGGGCGGGATGGATCGGTGTTGTTGTTTGAGAGGGTGAGATAGAGCCCTGAAACCGGATCGCGACGAATGGTGAATTTCGTCATGCCGCCCGGAAAATCCATGAAACCGGTGGACGGGTCGAATGAGAGTGTGCCTCCGTCTTCGGAAAGCGTGCAGATGGCGGCTTTATCGACAAGCGGCGCGGAGTTGAAACGCAGAATATTGCGCAATGAGCCATCTGGCGCGAGGACTATGTTGCCCTCCAGCCAGCCCGGCTTCAGCAGTGTCCCCCACTCCGCCGGTGTCCACTCCGACTGGTACGGGAGCTTGTTTGTCATCGTCCAGTTTGCGGCATCCAGCAGATCGGCGTCGGCGTCGGCTGATATGACCAGCGCCTGAAAACCCTGCGGCCAACTGCACGGGTCATTATCCTCAAATGCGCGATAAAGTCGGCCATTATGCTCCACTACCGGAACCGGCGCACAATGGTAATTCGGGCCATCGTGATATGGGCCACCCCTGAAAAGCAAGCCCGATTCTGCGTCTGCCGGGTGCGTCCAGGTGTTGCCGTTGTCGTCGCTGCGGCGTATGACAATCGAGCCATACTGTGCTGATGTACCGAGCAGGTAGATGGCCCCGCGATGTATGAAGAGCGTACTCCAGAACGCGTTGGCAATGTGGGTGACATTGGTCCAGCTCGCGCCCTCGTCAGAGCTGCGATATACGCTGGTCAGGTGCTCTTCGCCTTCGTGATTGCGTGGGCAGCCTCTTCCGAAATAGTCATGGGTCGCCAGCAGATCGCTATTTTCGAGGCGAATAAGGCTGGGGCTGCCGAGATACGTTTTTGTTGCCGGATCCTGATACTTCACCTGCGAAAACTCCATGAAATCCCCCGGGAAGAGTATCTACACCGCGCAAAGCCGCGCAATTGTGCAGAGGCATGCACCTAAGACCTGCTCCAGTGCTTAGTATGTGATATTCCGCAGGCAAGCGCCGGTTTCCTTTGGCTGCCTGGCGAGCTGATATGCAAAACACTTAAGGATGGCTTAATCAACTCATAAAGCAGCCTTAAGCAAACAGTATTACACTCATCACAACTGATTGAAATGATCTGAATGGTATCCAACCGTGGCCACGGTCTGCCGTACCAGTTGCGCAGCATTTGCGCGCCACACAACGCTCCCCAAACAGTACCGATATAATCGGAGGAAAAAAACATGAAGCAGTCCCGGGGATTTACGCTGATCGAACTTCTGGTTGTCATAGCGATTATCGCAATCCTGGCAGCCATCCTCTTCCCTGTCTTTGCCCGCGCGCAAGCAAAAGCGCGCTCAATTTCCTGTCTCAGCAATCAGAAGCAAATTGGCCTCGGTCTCATGATGTACTCTCAGGACTATGACGAGACTTTTCCAAGTTCATATTATTACCGCAACGGCGCAACAAGCGCGAACGGGTATATCCACTGGACAGGCGTCGTCATGCCGTATGTAAAGAATGCCGGCGTCTTTGTCTGTCCAGAGCATGGGACCAAAGGCTGGGCACCGACCTGCTTCACATCCGACATCACTCCGCCTCCGCCATCTGGTCAGGAAGCAAAGTATGATGTGATGGATGCCCAGGCTCCTCGCCTCTGCTACGTCGCCAACGAAATGCTCCTGCCGCGGAAGAAATTCGCTTCCGTCCCACAGCAGGTCGTCAGCATTGGGGCACTTGAAGCCCCCGCCGAGGAGATCCTGGTAACCGAATACAGTGATGAGCTCGCATGTCTGGTTGACTCGTCACCCACCGGAGGATATGCCATCAAAAGTCACCGTCCGACCAATGGCGTAAAATATGCCGGTGGTGGAGTATATGATGGTGAGGCTTATGCAGGCGAGGCAATCTGCGCCCTGAATGAAGGCGAAGCACGAGGAGCAATCGCAGCAGCAATCGCCGCCGGCGAATGTGTCGGCCAGCACCACATAGCCTACAGCGCGCCTGACATGCACAACGGAGGATCCAACTACATATTCGCCGATGGTCATGCTAAATGGTACACTTTAGGGCAAACGCTCGATCCCAACCACTTCATGTGGGGCAAGCGAGCGTACCCATGCGCAGGCCAGCCACCAGTCTGGGACTCAACCGGCAGTTATCAAGTCAAATAGCTCAATTGCTACAACACGGGGGACGTGCTGTACCATCTCCGACTGCCGGGGCCAGCCCAACTTCCTGGCCCCGGCACACTATTTCTGCAATCAGGTATAGACAGCCTAGCGGATTTTGACCCAGATGGGGCTCGAGTAGGCCATCGGCCCCGCTGCCTGCGCGATATTGTGTGGGAAACTCTTTATCTCGCGGTCCTGCCGAACTTCAGCGCGGTAACAATGCGTTCCAGCCGCCGCATCGTCAGTGTGGTACCAGTCGAAATCCCCGGTGCGTGGCTGAAAATTCGCAATAAGCTCCTCGTCGCGATAGACACGAACTTCCTCAATCTCCACGCCACTGCGAACAGAGAGGCTGAGCCGCGGCGCTTCCGGAGATTCAATTGCGCTGCCCTGCAGATGATCGTTAACGCGGAAATCGACCAGCACCCGGCACCCTGTGGTGGCGAAACAACGCCGAGCTTTCAGAGCCTCGACGACACCCTCCCGACTGAGTTTGCGCACATACAACCCCGTCGATGCACCACCCATTCCCGGGCAGATGCGGTGATTGTCACTGGCAGCAGTCAGGCCAAAACGGAAGCCCGCTTTGAGGTGCCGCTGCGATACATCAGTCCACTTCATGTAATCGCCCCAGCCAGCGGCAGCTTCGATATTGTCCTCCTGCGTATGCCCCCACAAGTTCCATTCTTCATGGTGGGGATGCCACAAGGTTGCAGTGCCGTCCATCGTGGCAAGGAATGCTTCATGTGACCTGCCATCCTCATCACAGCGGCGAGCGATCGGCTGATCGCGGTCGTAGTAAACCACGGCACGATGATTTTTCGGACTTCCACCCTCTGCCGGTTCGTGATAGGTATATTCGTAGCCCCAGAACGCGGCAAACTCGGAATCATCAAATGACTGGGCCACCGCGTAGAGATAGTCCATGGCACTGCGGCTCATGACGACATGCGGGTAATAGTCGTTATCAATGATGCAACAGAAATCAAGCGCGCCACGGTCGCGGGCATAGAGCAACAGGTCGAGCGGCTCGCCTTCAGCATCGGGGGAATACCATGAATGGCAATGCAGATCGCCCCAGACCAGGTGAAATGTGTCTGCGCCTCGCTTGATCGTATCAGCGGGCATGTTGCCAGTTACGCCACCGGGCAGGGTGACCTGCTGCCACTCGGCCCAGAGTTCGTCAGGGTATTCCTCAAGCCGTTCCAGCTCGTCATAATCGGCCGAAAGGGAGGTAATATCAACATTGCGCTCGAGATCGCGAGGTGAGAGTTTACATGCGAAGGTCAGGCATTCGGTCGCCTGCGGGCTCATGCCGTGCACCACAAATGCCGAGTGCCCGGACTGGATGAGCTTGCTCTCGCCCCAGACCACACCATCATTGAATCTGGCACAGAACTGCCCATTGCCAACATTGCCGGGGACGGAATGCTCAGTGCGGTGGCGCTCCCAGAAAAGCCCCATGCTATCGCCGACACGGTTGAGCTGCGGCCGGTGGCGCAAGCCGTTGTAGCCCCAGTAGGTCTCGACCGGCAGCATGCCCCAATCGAGGCGGGTAATGACGAAACTGTCAGCACCCGGAGAGACACTCCAGGTGGAACCGTCCCAGACTGCGCATTTGGCATTGGTCTGGCGGGCGACGACATCCTCGCGCAGCACATCCGTATACGTGACCCACGCGAGCCATGGAGTGCCAGTGGCATCAAGGCAGAGGTCCGGGTGCATGTCCTGCGTTCGACCGCCCTCAGTGGGGACTTTGCGCACCGTAGCAACGCCATCGCGGATTTCAGCGGTAATGACGCGAAATGCGCCGTCAGAATATGCGGAGAAGGCCAGCCATACTGAGTCGCCAGAAGTCACCATGACGGGGCGGATCTGCGGCGCTGGAAGGTCGCCAAATGAGATTGGCGCGGACCATTTTCCCCCATCGAAATATCTTACAAATACGCGGGGCTCAGTTCCGTGATCCCATGCAGCATATGCGATCCAGAGTTTGTCGGAGGCATCACATGCGGCCGCCGCATGGAAGATAAAATCGTCATCAGATGGCATTTCGATCGTGTCGTCCCAACCATCAGCAATGCGCTCGCGAGCGACAATGCCCCACGAATCACCAGTGCGACGCGACCAAATACACCACAACTTCTCGGCTGTCCCAGGGGCGAGCGCCGGCTCGAAATTGAGGCCAGGTTCGCATATGGCTTCGGATTCCGGACACGCCTGCGGCGACATGACGCAAATTGTTTCCAGCGGCCCTTCGGTGGAATGCCACGCAGCCCACGTGCGCCCGACCGCATCCCGACACGCCGCATATATTCGCGGAGAATACTCCGTTCGGCCAACTGGCCGATGGTAATCATCTGCGGACTTACCTCTGCTCATGCGTTCAATCTCCAGTCGTGGTAAAATCACAACACAAGTCTCACGATGATGAATGGGAAACCGCGGCAAGCCGGAACGTCCCCTGATAATTCCATGAGGAGCGGCAGGTTACCTGCCACACCCGAGTATTCATGGCTCATGATGCAGGTTTCCACGCGTCGTGGACGAATTGGTATAGCAGGGCAACTCGCAATCATGACAGCAAAAGGTTGAGGCCATGCGAATTGCGCAAATAACATACAGCTATAAACCGATTATCGGCGGCGCAGACGTCTGGGCACAACTGCTCCGAGACGTTTGCGATGAAGCAGGGCATGAAACCACGGTTTTCCAGCGCCCTTGCGATGGCGTGGAAGACCCGGCAGTGCGGATGATATGTTCTCCGCTGTCCAGATTTATTGGACGACGCGGTGAATTCTGGACCCTCCCTTATGGTCTTCGCACCATGCGGGATGAGCTGGCCCGACAAGACGTTCTGGTGGTGCACTATCCGAATTACCACCGGCAACTCGAATGGCACCCGGCAACGGTGTTAATTTCACATGGGGTGTTCTGGGACGATAAACCGGGAGCCCTGCGCAGCCGCATCAAACGTTCGCTAGCCCGTCGCGCATACATGAAAGCTGCAGCGGTCGTCGCCAATGATACATTCTTCCTGCGCGAAGTCGGCGAAGATATTCAGCCGGGCGCAGAGCCTTTTTCGGAAGTGGCGCCAGGACGTTTTTTCGTGCCAAACTGCGTCGATACTGACAAATTCACACGCATCGAACCACATCCTGACCTGCCCCAGGGACCGATGGTAATCGTCCCACGCAATGTCTATCGCAACCGCGGCGTGCATCTGGCGATCGAGGCGTTTGCACTGTGCGAAGGCGAAATCGCAGGTGCCACGCTGCTTATTGCAGGTGCAGACGGACAGGCAAGCTACGCAGCCCACTGCCGCAAAATGGCCGAAGACCTCAGGGGGCATCGTGAAGTCCGTTTTTTCGGACCGATCCCGTGGGATCGCATGCCTGAAGCGTATTCGGCATCGGAATTGACAGTCATCCCGACAATATGTGGTGAAGGGACGTCGCTTTCGGCACTCGAATCAATGTCGTGCGGGACGGCAACCGTAACGACGGACGTCGCGGGACTGGCCGACCTCCCGGCGATGAAAGCGTCACCGACACCCGAAGCATTGGCACAGTCGATGCAGGCGGCATGGGAACAGCGCGATGAACTCGGCGCAGCTCAGCAACAGACCGTCCGCACCGTGTATAATATGGCGAACTGGAAAAGCGCGTGGAGCAAAATTCTCACGCGTTTTGAGCACGTGTCACAGACTGGATAGCGAGGGGCCAAAATGGATAACACTAGCGATAATGGATTGCCGACACCCGAACCCTCAGCGAGCTGGGATCTTCCCCAGCCTGAAAACACGCCCGTTCCAGGGCCCAGCATCCCTGAGCCACAGAATCCCACCGAACAGACAGATATACCGGAGGCCGCGTCAGAAGATGCTACGCCTCCTGCAGCGCCCGCTCAACCTGAGCCCGCTGAGCAGCCAACAGAGCGCATCGCGGCAACCGCACCTGCACAACCGCCCACAACAGCCCCGCAGATGCCCTATACTTCTCCGCCACAGGCAGGAGGGATACCGCCGATTGGCGGAATTCCGCCAGCGACGGATGTAACCACCTCCAATGGTACGTATCAGGAGCCACCGGGTTATGCCCCACCGACGCAGCCCGGCGGAACCGTGCCGCCATCAACGCCGAAGAAAAAAACACCGTGGGGATGGATCATCGGCTGTGGATGCGGTTGTCTGTTGCTCATCGCCCTCGGCATCGGCGCGTTATTTGGTGGCTTCGCGTGGCTCGTCTCTCAGGATGAGGGAGAGCTGAAGGACATGGTCAGCCAGGTTGAAGAGCAACTTAAGGAAGCGGAGACCAGCCCAGCGGCCGACAACAACGCGGCAAATACCACAGAAATAGACGGCAAAGCAGTCTCGGCTGAACCGGGCAGATCAGCAGCCTTAGCGTTTGCGGAAAACCGCAAAGAAGGCTGGGTGGCTCTGCTCGATAACAATTCCGACGACTGGCACCGCGTGAAAGTAGTCATCGGTCCAAAGAAAAACGACATCCGCACATGGCTGGAATTGAAGTGGAGCGACGCAGACGGAAACTACCAGCTTGTGAATGAGGGGCCAGTCGCTCAAGTTGAGGATGGTGAGGCGGAAAATGTCCCGGACATCTACCGCCCAGGTCCGGAAGTCGCTATTGAAGCGGCACTCGTTGGTCGCGAAGAGTGGGTCGCAAAAGTCCAGAGCAAAACCGCCGACTGGAAAAATGTGACAATATACATCGGCCCGCCAGAATCAGAATGGGTCGGTGAAGTCAAAATGAAATGGGACGACAACATCGACAGCTACAGAGTTGTCGAAGAGAACGCCCTCGAATACAGCAATTGAGGCAAAACTGTGGCAAATGTTTTGGATGTATCGCCCCAGTCAATAGAACATGACAAGCTGCGCTGCCTGCCGCTGCTGCTTACATTGGCTGGCATCATCGCCCTCATCTGGGCCGCGTACGGACCGATTGTCGGCACCTACTTCCGCCACGATGATTTCGCGTGGCTGGAGGTCGCTCGCCAATGGGCTGATGGCAGCCGCAGTCTCATGCAGGGGCACATGGGTGTCGTGTACATCTACAGCCTCTACTACCACGCCATGTACACATTCGCCGGCCTCAATCCCGCTCCATATCTTACCGCCCTGCTCATCTGCCATGCCGCCAATACAATTTTCGTGATGCTGCTCGTCTGGTTGCTTTCGGGCAAACGCATTCAATCGCTCGCAGCAGGCGCATTTTTCGCGGTACTCTACACACACCATGAAGCAGTCGCATGGAGCGCCGGAGGCCATCACGCATTCGCCACTCTGTTCCTGCTGCCCGCAGTCATCTGCTGGGTGCTCTATCGTCAGGGGCACACCTGGGGACTGCCGGCATCCGTGGTCCTCGGCGTACTTTCGATCCTCACCAAGGCCAGCGGAGGCGCGCTGCTGCCCATCATCATCACTGCCGAATACACGCTCTATCGAGGCAAATCGAAACGCCCGGTGTTGTGGCATCTCATCCCGCCATTCAGCCTCGTACTGTATCGCATAGCGTTTCCGCCCCTGCTGAACCCCGTAGACCCTATGTCTGCCGACTATCATCCGGGGCTTCAGACCATCTGGAATCTGATCACTATTGTGCCGCAGATGCTCGTCCCCGACCTGCGCTTCGAGAATTACATGCAGTTTGTGGAAAGATTGCTTCCCGCTAATCTCGCGGGCTATGCCGCCACTGCGGCACTGCTTGCGATGGTAGGGCTGACCGCGCTGGCCGCGTGGGGCATCTGGAAAGCTGCGCCGATGGGGAAATTCGCGCTTCTCTGGTGCTATGCGGCATTCCTGCCCTATGCCCCATTTTCGTATGTGTATGCTCGCGCCCCGAGGTACCTCTATATCTCATCCGTGGGATTGGCAATACTCGTGGCATATCTGGTGGGACTGTGGCTGAGCGGGGAGAAGCGACCGTCACCAGGCATCCGCAAATTTGTGCTGGTAGGACTGGCGATTGTATACCTCGTCGGGTCAATCGGTTTCGGCAGGCTGGTCTGTGCTAATCGCCTGCGAGACAGTGCGCTGCGCCGCGAGATCATCGCACGAGTGCTGTTTCGCGTACCGCAGCCTCAGCCCGGTGAGACTATCGTAGTGGCTGGTGTGCCGGAGTATTTGCGGGATACGATCAAAGGCATTGGCCTCTACTATGACGTACCGGCAACCATTCTGCGAGCCGAAGAGAGCCCGGCGATGCCACCACGGGCCCACTATTTCCGTTTTGAGGTGGGAAATACCGCCGCACTGAAAGAGTACCATCCGCCGTCAGACCACTGGCAGTCGCCGTAATCGCCGTCAAATCCACGCCCGTCCGCTGCATATACATACTACCGCGCTCAGGCTGCCTGTTTGACGTTGTTGGCGTCGGCTGGCAATAGCGACAGCGTTGCGGCCGCCACCATCATGAGCGCCCCGCTCATCATGAACGTGCCTCCCGGTGACAGTTTGAAAATGGCGCCTGCAATGAGCGGGCCGAAAATCCAGCCCAACGATTCAAACGCCGCAACGGTGCTGAAATCCCGGCCTCGTGTTGCTTCGCGCGCATACCTCTGCACAAGAGCACTCTGCACGGGGATCCAGACGCCTGCTCCGAAGAGATCATGGGTCAGCCAGATAGCTGCCGCTACGTAAAAATTGGGGATGAAACCGGCGACACAGATCGAAAGCCCCTCAAGAGCCATAAAAATGATGAACAGGCTTTTGAGATTGCGACGCGCGCCCCAGCTCAGGAACAGCAGTGGCAATGCAATCGTGAAGCGATGAATCATCAGGACAGTACCGATCTCCGGGGCAGTCGCACCAAAGCGCTCTTTCCAGAAGAGAGACATGACAAAACAATGGCTGATCGCGAGGCCGACAGTGAAAATGAAACCAGCGATTGCCATGATAGCAAGCGGTCGTGGCAGGTCGAGAGAGAGGATACGTGTGAGTGCTATCCGGCGAGGTGAATCGCAGGCGGAAGTGCTGTTGTTGCTGTTGCGGTATAGGATGAGGTATACCGCCAGACCAACGAACATCGACGCCGCGGCAATGTGGAAAGCACTCGTATAGAGGCTGCGGCCAAGCAGCAGCCCAGCCCCCATCGTGCCTCCAGCGGCGGCAAGCGCCTGAAGACCACGAACTCTGGCCACGCGATTTGCATAATTGGTACGTGAATCATCGTGCAGGCAGAGCTGGTACATACTGTCAAAAATCATGGCCCCGGTGTCATAAGTGCTTTTCAGGATCGTCTGCACCCAGATGAGCCCCGACAGCGGCGTCAAACCATTCACAATCGCCGTGACGGCAACTGCGATGCTGTACAGTCTTTTGCGGCCAAAAAGATCAGAGAGATACCCTGCATAGATGCGGGCGATGAAAATCAGCAACGCTCCGATGGCGTAGATTACGCCCATTCGGGAAACCGCTATCCCCTGCTGCTCAAAATACAATGGTAAAACGAATTCATATATTCCTGCGCCAAGCCCAAACAATATGGAAACAGCAAGGAGCGTGCTGAAATTACGCTTCACGGTCTATTCCGCACCCATCTCCACGGATGGCGAGCCAGAACTCTCGCTCTCATCCAGATCATTACCAGCAAAACAATACTCGACATGTTCGGCATCGGGTGCCTTGGTCAGCAGCGAGACAACCGGCATCACGAGCAACGGCAACAGCATGGCAATCGCTCCGGCAACCGGAACGCCTCCCGCCCCCCACCGGATGAACAGACCGACCGCAGTGCAAAGCCCGACGATCATTGCTGCAGTCGCCCCCTGCGAATTGGCACGACGCCAGAAAAGCCCATAGACGTATGGCGCCATAAATGTGCCCGCCAGTGCACCCCATGATATAACCATCAGGTTCACAATGAAAGTAACCTTTACTGCGGCCATGACGACCGAGAGAGCGATGAAGAGACCACAGAGCATGCGCAGCACCAATACGCCTTTTGCATCCGCATCTTTGCCACGCGTTCGCAACCCCAGCATATCAACGGAAACTGAAGCGCTGCCGACGAGGACGAGCGAGGCCAACGTACTCATGGAAGCCGCGAGGACGACCAGCAGAATCAGAACCGAGAACCACTCGGGCGTTCCGTGGCTGAGCAGCAGCGGAATAATCATGTCGGGGTCAGACGGCGCTGCAACACCCATCAGCTCAAAACTGGGACGTGCAAGGGCACCACAGAAATATGCGCCACCTGCAATGATGAGTGAGAATGCAGTTGAGACGATCATAGCTGGCCGAATGTCACGCGTCGATTTGATTGAGTAGAACTTCTGCACCATCTGAGGGAGGCCAAAAACACCGAGGCTCGTGATGATGACGAGCGACAACAAAATAACCCATCCTGGGAAAGCTCCAGACGCGACAGCATCGGCTGCAGATGCGAATTTGTCCCCTGGCCAGGCTGCGTGAAGAGCCGGAGCATTTGAGGGCACTGAAGCAACGCCAATTGCGCCGATAAGCCCTTTGAATGGCTTTACAAGCAGGATGACCATGGCCGTAACGCCGAAAAGCTGCACAATGCCCTGGAAGAAGTCAGTCAGGGTGATAGCGAGATAGCCACCGACGAGGAGATAACCGCCGGTGATGGCAGCGATGAAAATCTCGGCCCACAGATACGGAATACCGAGGTTAACCTCAAACAGATGGCCGAGACCTATATATACCGAAGCTGAATAGGGGATCAGGAAAATAAAGATGACGATTGCCGACAATGGGCGCATAAATGAGGCGCCATAGCGGGAGGCCAGAAATTCCGGCATGGTGATGGCGTCGAGATGTGCAGTCATTTGCCGGGTGCGTCTGGCCAATATTAACCATGCCAGCAGCGAGCCGATAATTACATTGCCTGCCACGATATACATGATATTGAGGCCAAAGCCTGAGCCAAGTTTGCCGGCATAACCGACAAACATGACAGCCGAAAAATATGTGGTGCCATAGGCGAAAGCCGAAACCCATGGGCCAACACCACGATCAGCAATGAAAAAATCGCCGACATTGCTGATTTTGCGGGACGAATAGAGGGCGATGAAGACGAGGATAATGACGTAGAGGCCGATAACAGCAAGTTTGACAGCCATTCTCAATCTCCTGGAGCTGTAGTTGTGGAGCACCGCGGCGTGAACAATGGTTGATCTGCTGTTCCGCAAGGGAGCGTCTGCCGCTCCTGTGCCCATATCCTTACTAATACTGCATGCGGCGGGACGCTCCTGTCACCGCCACGGTAGTATGGGTTGCACTCCGCAACTGATTGTATTGTTGCAGGTTACCCCCTCTTTGTCAAGCCGCTCCAGTGTCTATGCCAGTCATGGAGAATAACAAAACTGTACTCGCAGTATCCAGCTCTTTTCTCCCAGATTGCCTCCATAGCTGAAAAGCCAACTCGTTGCCGCCATCCGGCCGACCTCCGCCATACTGGCATTCTTATTGCAGACTATTGCTTCAAGCGGAGATCCGTGCCTCGCTGAGCACTTTGTGCTGTCGTGCAGCGGAAAAGCTCGGACACAACATCTCTGGACAGGGGGCGAGGTTCGCAGATGAGGTAATGGCATCCATCAGGGCACACCTATATGGGAGATTCAATAGTGTCGCATGAGACAGCAAGAGGGAGGCAAATGAATGAAGCTGTTCAACAATCTTCCCGTGGGGAAGAAACTGATAGTCGGTTTCGGGCTGGTTGTGGCCATGGCTGTTCTCATGGCCGGCGTCGCCTACCGCGGCTATGGCGCGGTTAACCGCGCTGCCCGTATCGAGGCGTGCACGGTAGACATCACAGTCGCTTCGCATACAGCGCGAGGAGGTGGCAAAGACTATCTGCTTTATCATCGTCCCGATGATATTGAGGGTGTCAAAAAAGCCCTTGCATTGGTAATTGAAAAAGCAGACGAGTGTGGAACTCTTCTTGGCAATGCCGACAAAAGCAATCTGGATGGTATCAAAAAAACCGCCGAAGATTACGAGCAGGCATTCGGGGACGTCGTAACGCGTTATGATAATGCAAAAAAATGTGAAGCTGAGAGCGCACTCGCGGGGAAGGACATACAGGCGAAAGCTGGCGCTGCCGGCATGACTGCCGTGCTTGATCACTTTGGTATGGCGCGCCAATATGGCAAGGATTACCTTCTCTATCGCAAAGCAACGGGTGGCACAAAAGAATATGACGCATGGCAAGATTCAGTTAAAAAAGCCACGGCTCTTGCAGGCAGCAACTCTGCATTGGTCACAGCCTGCAACAACTACAAGGCAACCTTTGACTCCATGAAGGCGGAGTATGAAGCACAGGATATTGCCTTGGCAACCGCAGTTGACGAGGGTGGCAAGATCCTCGAGCTGGCGGCCAAAGTGCAGGAAAATGGCAAGGCCATGGCGGCCGCTGCCCAGGCAAGCGCGATCCGCACGCTTGTAATAATCCTTTTGCTCGCCATCGCAGCAGCCATTGGCGTCACCCTGCTGGTAACAAAGGCCGTCGCAGTGCCACTCCGCGCAATGGCCGACCAGCTCCAGGACATCGCTGAAGGCGAAGGCGATCTTACCAAGCGTGCCGAGGCTAACAGCACTGACGAAGTCGGCCAGATGGCTAAGTGGCTCAATCGCTTCCTCGATGACAATGAGACAGTCATTGCACAGGTTCAGATCGCATCGGGACAAGTCACAAATGCGTCTGAACAGATCAGCGCGTCCGCGCAGGAGAATGCCGCAACGATCGAAGAGATCACATCAGCGACCGAGCAGATGGCTGCTGGCGCCCAACAACAGGCAGGCGCATCCGAAAAAGCCATTGAAGCAATTCAGCAGTTGCAGGAGGCTCTCAAAGATACAGTAGGCGCGACAAAACGCCAGAATGAAGGCGTCGCATCCACCCAGCAGGTCAGTGCTGCAAATGCGCAGGCTGTTGCGCATGTGGCCGATGCTTCTGTTCAGGCAGCAGAGCTTGCGGGGCGCGCACGCGAACATGCTTCCCAGGGACAAGTCATCATGGGGCAGCTGGGCGAAGGCATGAACAACATCAACCAGCGCAACCAGATAGTCGGCGAAAATATCAACGAACTCACGCAGGCTTCGGAAGAAATCGGCGCGATCGTCGAGGCTATCTCCAACATCGCCAGCCAGACCAATCTGCTGGCTCTCAATGCAGCAATCGAAGCCGCACGCGCTGGAGACGCAGGCCGTGGATTTGCAGTTGTGGCTGAAGAGGTGCGCAATCTGGCCGAAGGTACAAGCGACGAAGTACAGCGCATCGGCAATCTGGTCGGCGGCATTCAGGATACCATCAGCAAGGCAAACGAAGCCCGCTCAGCCGCCGATGACGCAGTCATGCAGGGAATGGAGCTGACCACGACCAGCCGCAGCGCACTTGACGAAATCGTCGGAGCTGCCGAGCAGATCAGTGCGCAGATTGAGAACATCTCGGCGCGTTCTCAGGAGATGAGTGCTTCGGCTCAGAAAGTCATGGACGCCATGGAGCAGATGGAGCAGGAACAGGAAAAACTGAGTGCAGCGACTGTAAAAGTTACAGAGAACACTACGACCACAGAAGGGCAGATTAACGAGATCGCGTCTGTCAGCCAGGAAGCAGCCGCCAGCGCCGAAGAGGTTTCGGCCTCAGTGCAGCAGCAGGCAGCGGCTATGCAGCAGATGGGCAGCATCTCACAGGAAATGGCCGGGATGGCGCAGGAGCTCAATGGCCTGGTCGGGCGCTTCAAAGTCAATGCGGCCAAGATGCAGCAGCACCACCAACAGGGCGTCCACATAGAACTCGTCGATTCACATTCATCCCATACCAGCCGGGCCGCCTGAGTGTCGGTAGGCATTATCTGACCTGTGAGAGGAGAGTGAGCAATGGTTGCCCAGTCAATGCAGGTAAATGAAACCGCGCAATCCGGGATGCCCAGGGAGCAGCAACTTGTGCTGTTCCAACTGGAGAATGAAGACTACGGCGTGGACATCTACAGCGTCCAGCGCTTGATCCAGATACCGGAAATCACACCTGTCCCACGCGCGCCGAAGTTCGTGGCTGGCGTAATAGAAGTCCGCGGCGACATCATCCCGGTAATCAACCTGAAAAGCCGCTTCGGCTTCCAGAATACCGACGTGGACAGGAACGGTCGCGTGATCATCACTGAGATCGGCGACCAGATCGTTGGATTCCTTGTAGATGCAATATCGGAAGTCACGCGTATCGCAGAAGGAGACATTGAACCGCCTTCGCGCATAGTCTCAGATGTCGACTCAGAGTTCATAGCTGGCGTTGGGAAACAGGTAAAAGACGAGCACACTCGGCTCATTATTATCCTGGACCTTGAAATGGTCCTGGATGGTGGAGAACGCAGCGTTCTCGAAAGTCTCGGCACCTCAGCCGCTGGCGAGAACGCGGAAATTCCTGCCAAATAGCGGGACTGCATCGCCGGGGCGATTGAGAACGGTCGCCCCGGCATTACTAAGCTGCAGCGCTGCGACCTGTTGAACCACGCCTTTTCATATGGGTGAGCACCGTTTCATTTCCCACAGACCGAACTGTTACCAGCGGATCGCCGACCGCTACAGACACCGTACGTCCCTGACTACCGCCGACATCGGAGGCCAGAATGCGTATTCCAAAACTGCTCAGCACACGCTCGGCCACCTCGGCGTTATGCCGCCCGATATCGAGGCTGCTGGGGCCGGTGAACTGGAACATGGCGGCTCCACCGGCCATCGCAGCAACAAGTTTGCACCGTGGCCCCGGGGTATGTCCCATTCGGCGGATAAGCTCAGGAACGCCGGCGTCAACATACCTACCGGGACGATCGTCTACCACGGGATTGCCGCTGTTGCAGGTCGGCAACATACAGTGGACCATACCGACAGCTTCAGTTGCGGGGTCGAAAAGGACTACGGCGACGCATGAGCCGAGGCCCAGCGCAACGATCACATCATCTGCGGAGCAGCTATGCTGCATCTCGCCTATGCCAACAGAGAGGCGTGCCAATTTTATCTCCCACCCAGAGAGAAGCGATACGTTGTGTTGAAATACCACGCCAGAACCGCGGGCTCAGGCCTGTAAGAAACAGGACCTGTTGGAGCCGCGGACGTCGTTAACATCTATCGGTTGTCAACGAGGCAATCTTGAAGTCTGCAGTTTTGTGGTGGAGGCACCAAATGCCAACGGATTTCGACGCAAGTGAGTTTTTTGACCTGTTCGTTCAGGAAGCGACCGAGCAAATTGATGCGCTGGACCAGGCCGTTATCAGCCTGGAGCAGGAAGATGGCGCGCGCGACGCGATCGAGGTCATTTTCCGGGCAGCACACAGTCTGAAAGCAGCAGCCGCGAGCCAGGGATGCGAAGACATGTCGCACATGAGTCATGCTCTCGAGAATGTCTTTGACCGCATCCGCAACAATGCACTCCAGATTTCTCCAGAGCTGATCGACCGACTGCTGGAGGGTATTGATGCACTGAAAGAGTACCTCCGGTGTGCGGTCAGCGGCGAAACGCCATCTGCATGGGACGAGCTGCTCAAATCGCTCAGAGCCATCGCTGATGGAGACGCAGGAAATGCAGCGCAAAGTGCTGTATCAGTGCCTGCCGCCACCGACGTCTCGACCAATGATACACTGCCCGACGAGCAAGAATGCACCAGTAACGACATCACACTGCAGCTCAAACTCGACGAAACCTGTGCAATGCCCAGTGCGCGGGCGTGGCTGCTGCTCCAGCAAATGAGCAACTATGGAGACGTGCTGAACTCAAAGCCTTCTCTGGAAGACTTAAAAAATGCCGATCTGACATTCGACTGCATCGAAATAACTATCGCCACCACGATGTCCAATGAGGAAATCCTGCATATTGCCAGTCGCATGCCGGATGTCTGTGAAGTCTCACTCCTGACCGCTCAGCAAGATGCGCCAGAGCATCAGAATGAAGCGGCGACTGTATTGGAACACGAAGACCAGAAAGCGGCTGGCCATCCAAACACGGAGGCCACCAGACATCAAGCCACGCAGGCCACTGTGCGCGTCAATGTTGAAAATATCGACGCATTGATGGCGCTTGTCGGCGAGCTTGTCATAAGCCGAACACGCTTGACGAACCTCACGCAGAACCTCAAAGAGCATAGCATCGGCGAAGTCGCACGCATATCACAAAACCTCGAGCAGGTTTCCGCCAATCTTGGCATGATCGTCACCGAATTGCAGGAACGGGTCATGAAAACCCGTATGGTGCCTGTCAGTCAGGTTTTCGGACGCTTCCCGCGGCTTGTGCGCGACGTCGCGAGACGAGAAGCCAAGCAAGTCGACTTGGTCATTGATGGCGGCGATACGGAACTCGACCGCTCAGTCATTGAGGACATAGTCGACCCCCTCACCCATCTTCTGCGCAACGCCGTTGGCCATGGCGTCGAAACGCCTGAAAAGCGCGCGGCTGCTGGCAAACCGGAGAAGGGCGTTGTTCGCCTGAGCGCACGCCAGGAACAGAGCATGGTGGTCATTGAAGTGAGCGACGATGGCGGCGGCATGGACCCCGATGTACTGCGCCGAAAAGCTGTCGAAAAGGGGCTTATGAGCGAGCAGCAGGCAGCAGCGACCACTGATCACCAGATTCTCGACATAATCTTCGCCGCGGGCTTCAGCACCGCCAGCGAAGTCAGTGACGTATCCGGTCGCGGCGTGGGCATGGATGTTGTGAAGAACAATATCGACAAGATCGGCGGCCTGATCGAGATTGAAAGCGACCTGGGACATGGCACCCGCATCTCTCTACGACTGCCTCTCACGCTCGCAATCATTCAGGGACTCCTGGTCACCTGCGCTGACGTCATCTTCGCGCTGCCAATCACCTCGGTCGTGCGCATCCTGCGTTCGGCAACCAGTGATCTGCAGTCAGTCAATAATTGCCCTATGCTCGTCGTCGGCGGGGATGCGCTTCCTGTGATTTCGCTCGCTGAAGTCAGCGGGTTCCGAAAGTTTCAGCCGCAGTCGGCCGATACTGTAACTGCAGTCGTGGTGAGCGATGGCCGCGAAAAGATAGCAATCGCCGTGGATGACATCATCGGCAATGAAGAACTGGTCATCCAACCGCTCGGGGAGTTGTTGCAGGACAGCCGCGTGGTCACAGGCGCAGCAATCCTCGGAGATGGCCGCCTCGCGCTCATTGCCGATGTTACCACCATCATCAGAATAGTGAGCGAAAAGCAGGTGGCCGCTTGAGCGCAACGCTCGCCAGGTCATCGCCGATCGCTGACCCCAACGGAGGAGACAGGGGCAATGGACGGAATGCGCCTCAATGATCTACAGATGAGCGCGCTCGGTGAGATCGCGAACATCGGCGCAGGAAATGCCAGCACTTCACTTGCGAAAATGACCAACCAGCTTATTACTCTCGCATTGCCCGACACGCGTGTGACAGCGTTCGAAGACCTGCCACTGATGACGTCAGCGAAGCTTGAGGAAGCTGTGGTTTCCGCCTATGTCGCGTTCGAAGGCGACGTCGCCGGCTGCGTGGTGCTCCTGTTCTCGCAACAACAGGCCACAGTGCTTCTCGACCTTCTGGGGCTGCCATCATGCGAAGATCTGCTGGACATGCCGGAACTCCAGCAGTCAGCGATCGCCGAAATGGGCAATCTCATCACCTCTGCCTACCTCAATGCACTGGCCAGTTTCACCGGCCTGCGCCTTTTGCCAATGCCTCCCGGCGTCGGCGCTGGCATGGCTGGAGCGTTGCTCAATACGATCGGCGCTCACCTCGGACAATTCGAAACTCACGGTATTGTCGTGCAGGTACGTGTATACAGCCCTGATGTTGATCTCGGCCTTGACCTCCTGATGATGCCACAGGCATCCAGTCTCCAGGTCATACTCAATGCACTTGGCATCGGCGACGCCGTTGACGCCGGCTACACACACTCTTCAACCTAGCACCGGCACCATCCTGATTCCAATTCGGAGTTTTCAAACCGCATGAATAAGCCAATCCGAGTGTTGATTGTCGACGACTCCCGTTATGTCAGGCTCGTACTCAAGCGCATGCTGGGCACTGCCGATGATATTGAGGTCGTAGGGATTGCATGCAACGGGTGTGAAGCGCTCGAGCTGGTGCCGAAACTCAAACCTGATGTTATAACACTCGACATCGAAATGCCGCATGTCACTGGGCTTCAGGTCCTCGAACGCCTGCTGCCAAGATATCCAATACCAGTAATCATGCTGTCAAGTCTGACGCAGGAAGGCGCTGACGTCACACTGCGTGCCCTCGAACTTGGGGCCGTGGATTTCGTCGGCAAGCCAGGAAGCGCAGGTGTTCCCAACCTCGCCGCAGTCGAAACGCAACTGATCGGCAAAGTTCGCTCGGCAGCCGGCGCACGCGTGAGAATCCGCAAAGCGCGCAGGGGCAGCGCAAACCGCCCGATTGCGAAAATGCCAACCATCACTCTGCATAAACCAACCGTACTTATCGCTTCTTCAACGGGTGGCCCGGGCACTCTCGACCAGCTTCTCTCAGCCCTGCCGGCCGGACTGCCTGCGGCGTTCGCAATCACCCAGCACATGCCTCGCGGCTTCACACGCTCACTCGCAGCGCGCCTCGACTCTACTTGTGCGCTCAAGGTAATCGAAGCCGAGGAGGGCACCGTTCTGCGCCCCGGTACCATTGCATTCGCTCCCGGCGACTACCACATGGTCATCGGCCCGCAGGGCATCGTGCACCTCTCGCAGGATCCGCCAAAATGGGGCGTGAGACCTGCGGCTGACTACATGATGGAATCGGCTGCGCAGAATCTGCATTGCCCACTGGTGGGTGTCGTACTCACCGGAATGGGCTGCGATGGCGCCGAGGGGCTGGTGGCCCTCAAGGCATCAAATGCCACCGTAATTGCACAGGACGAGGAAAGCAGCGTCATATATGGCATGCCGAAGGCTGCTGCTGAAACGGGCGTCTGCGACTACATTGCATCGCTCAGCGAGATGCCATCTCTACTCACCAATGAAATCGTCGCACTGGCGACTGGGCGGTAAAGATGCGCGACAACGAGGGAAAACACAAATGAGCACAAACCTCTTCTCTCCAGCAGAATTCGAGAAGTTCAGCGCTGGAATACAAAAATTGTGGAATATTGATCTCCAAAGCTACGCTGAGCGACAGTTGCACCGCCGCCTCAAAGCAATGATGACCCGGCATGGGGCCCGAAACCTGCTGCAACTCCTCCGCATCATCGAAGGGGACAGCGAGCTGTCGGAAACCCTCAAAGACCAGTTCACGATCAATGTCAGCGAGTGCTTCCGGGACCCTCATGTCTTCACCCGCCTCGAACGGATGCTCAAACCCGGCGGAGAACTCCAGGACACCACCCGCATATGGAGCGCTGGCTGTTCCTATGGAGCAGAGCCCTACAGCCTCGCTATTCTCATGGATGAATGCGCACCCGAAGGCAAGTGGCGAATATATGCAACTGACATCGACGATGGTGCACTCGCTCGTGCACGCCAAGGCATTTTCGCCGAACATGATCTGCGTCAGGTCACTGCCCCCCGTCGCCAGACCTATTTCCACCGCACCCCCGATGGTCAGTACCAGATTGATGCAAAGCTCAAACGCCGCATCCAATTCTCAAAGCTCGACCTGCTCAATCCACAGGGAAAGCAACCATCAAAATGTGACCTTATATTGTGCCGGAATGTGGTCATCTATTTCACAGGACCAGCTAAAGCCGATGTCCACCAGTTGCTCGTCGACTCCCTGCGCACCGACGGCGTACTCCTCATCGGCGCCACAGAACGTGTGGCGCAAGCTTCCAACCTCGGCCTCAAGTCCGCTTCCCCATTTTTCTACACAAAGATAGCAGCATAGAGCACAGGTACTCAATATATCTGGAGAAAT
>CAYSRY010000023.1:0-20963 GCA_964433395.1 uncultured Armatimonadia bacterium
GGGGGGCACGAGGGTGCGGCGCAACATCGCCCTCACAGAAATCTTTGTTGGTGTAGGATTTGCTGTTCTTCTGATGTCCATAGTATTTCCGGTCTACACCAACGCTCGAGAGAAGACGCGGCAGGAATCGTGTTTCGCAAATCTGAGCGCACTGGCGAGGGGGATTCAGAATTATTGCGAGGATTACGATGATTACCTGCCGGGCGTGCGTATTTACCTGTCTGTGGGTATTGGTATGAGCGGCTTGATCCCTACCTGCATGGAGCAGGTGGACGCGTAGATGCCGAGGTGTTTCACTGCCCTGCGTGGCCTGGAGGTTTTGTTTTCGACCCGCCGCTTCGTTTTCATGGTGAAGAGCCCGTTGGATATGGTTATAACGAATGCCTGCGGGGGGTGGATGGTTTGGGTGGGTTGAAACGGGCAGATGTAGAGCGCCCGAGTGCGATTATACTGCTGGGTGACAGCGGGCCCACGTGGTGCGAGGAGACGCAAGCGTGGAAAACGGGTGCGGGCATCATCGGCTGTGGCAATTGTAGTGTCATGCATCTGATACAACCCGAGAAGCGCAAATCTGAATATCCAGTCTATACCAGGCACCACGGTTACGGCAACGTAGCGTTTGTTGATGGGCATGTGGCATTGGTGGAGCAGGCGTTTCTGGCTGACCCATCTCATTTTTAGGCGAACATGATGTGATTGTATGGAGGCCAGTCGAGGAGACTGGCCTCTTTTTTTGTGTGCGCAGCAGCAGAGGAAGACGCATCAGCATGCCGAAATAGCGAATGGTAATAGATTTTGATTCGCATTGCAGTCGTGTGAACGAGAGGTCAGATATGATTGCTATAGATCAGATAGAGGCGGCGCGCGAAAGAATAGCTGGAATTGCGCGGAAGACACCTATAATGCCATGCGACAGGGCCTGTGGTCGTTGCGGCGCGCCCGTGTGGCTGAAACTGGAGAACCTGCAACATACCGGGGCGTTCAAAATTCGTGGCGCCGCAAACTGTATCGCCCAGCTTTCGGCGGATGAGAAAGCGGCCGGAGTGATTGCAGCCTCGGCGGGCAATCATTCGCAAGGAGTGGCGGCAGCAGCGACAGCGATGGGGATTTCATCGCGGATCTACATGCCGGAGAGCACACCATTTCTGAAAGTGGAGCGGACACGCTATTTTGGCGGGGACGTGCGGCTGCATGGCGCGACTTTTGATGAGGCGTATGTGGCAGCCTTGCAGGCACAGGCAGAGGAAGGGTTGGCGTTCGTGCACCCGTTCGCCGATGAGCGGGTGATTGCGGGGCAGGGGACGATAGGACTGGAGCTCCTGGAGCAGCTTCCGGACCTTGAGGCAGTGGTGATACCAGTGGGCGGCGGCGGGCTTGCCTCGGGCATCGCTTCGGCGTTGCGCCAGAGGAAGTCGGGAATGACGATTATCGGAGTGCAGGCGGTTAACGCGCCAGCTATGGCGGAATCGTTTGCGACCGGTGATATGTGCACTGTGCCGGTAGTGTCGACAATCGCGGAGGGAATAGCAGTCGGGAGCGTCAGTGATGTGACCTGCGGCCTGTTGCGTGAACTTCTGGATGATATCGTACAGGTCGATGAAGGAGCCATCGCTGCGGCAATGTTGGACTTCATTGAGGATGACAATCTGGTGGTCGAAGGTGCGGGTGCGACGCCACTTGCAGCGCTGCCGCAGATCGCAGATCGTCTGAACGGGCCGACGGCGCTGATTATTTCGGGCGGAAATGTGGATGTGACGACAATGGGTGCGGTTATCGACCGGGGACTGGCAGTCGCCGAGCGATCAGTGCGCCTGCTGGTGGAGCTGCCGGATGTACCGGGGGCGCTGGCGAAACTTGCGGCGGTGATTGGCGAGGCTGATGCGAACATTATTGAGATTTTGCATAATCGCCTGACAGGGGACATAGACGTGGGCCGCGCCGAAGTGGAAATTGTGCTCTTGACGCGCGGTCGCGAGCACGTTGAGGAAGTGCTGAAACGATTGACAGACGCAGGCTATGAAGCGAAACGGCATGTGCACCTGTAAGGAGCGACAATGAGAGTTGCAGAGTGTCAGATAGCATTTATCGGGTGCAGCTTCCGGAAAGCGCTGGTGCTCAGCGGAGGCGTCATCGAGACCATCACGGAGGCCAGAGCAACAGTTACGGTGGAAGATGATAAGGGACACCGTGCCACCGGGACAGGGAATGTCTTCCTGAGCTATGTCTGGGCGTGGCCGGGGAGCACGCTGGGATATGAACAGTGTGATGCGGCAATGCGCGCGCTGTGTGAGGATGTCGCCGCGGCTCTGCCGGAGATAGGCAATGCGCCGATGCACCCGCTGTTTCACGGGATGGCACTTTCGGCAGAAGTGAATGGAATTGCGGAGAGGACTTCGCGGCGCATGGGGCTGAGTGCGGGTGAGGGAATTCCGCGACTTGCACGAATGGTCTGCGCGTCGCCATTCGATGCGGCAATGCATGACGCATACGGGCGACTGCAGGGCATGTCGAGCTATGAGTGCCTTGGGAAAGAGTATGTGGGGCATGACCTGTCGGCGTGGCTTGGGCCGATTGGGTGCGGGCACTATCTGGATGAGTTCATCTATCCGCGGCATTGGAAAACGCTGGACGCGTGGCTGGTGGTGGGCCCGAATGATGCGCTGTATGAAGAGGGCGCTGAGGAGATCGGCGACGGGTTGCCTGATTCGATTCAGGGATGGGTTGAGCGGCATGGCTATCGGGCGCTGAAGCTGAAGACGAAGGGAAATGACGCGCACGGTGAAGCCGAGTGGGTAGCCGGCGTTTATCGGGCAGTGCGTGATATTCGGGCGTGCGCCGGGATGGATGAGCGAGTTCGGTATCTGGTGGACCCGAATGAAGGCTGCGCTGATGCTGGGGCGATGGTCGAGTTTCTGGAGGAGCTCCGGCGGATCGATGGCGAGGCATATGCGGCGCTGGAATATATTGAACAGCCGACCGGGCGGGACCTTGGGGCGTATGATTTTGATATGAAGGAAATCGCCGCCATGAAGCCCGTGCTGATAGATGAGGCCCTGCAGGACCTGCGGATGCTCGATGTGGCCGCAGAGCAAGGCTGGAGCGGAATTGCGGCCAAAACGTGTAAAGGGCATTCGTCGACACTGCTGGAGATTGCGTGGGCAAGCCTGACAGGTCATATGTACACGCTGCAGGATCTGACGAATCCGGAGATCGGGGCAGTGCATTCGGCAGGACTGGCTGCGCACTGCGATACGGCCAATGGAGTAGAAGTGAACTCAATGCAATATGCTCCGGCCGCAAATGAGGGGATCGCAGAGCGTTTTCCGGGGATTTTTGATGTGCGAGATGGAGTGCACCGCCTGGATGAGTTGGGGGCAGAGGGATTGCTGTATTGATGGAGTGAGCAGGGGTGGGGGATAAGAGACGGCCACCCGCGGGGCGGGTGGCCGTTTGTTTGCAGCGGTAAATTGCGGGGCGCGCTTGCCAGTGTGGCAAAACATTGCATGGCCCGGAAAGACAGGCTGCTCAATGCCTCATGCGCTCCGGCGCCAGTGCTGATGCAATGGCCGCGTACTGATGGCGGTTAGCGCAGGCCCATGCGACAGAGGTTTTTGTAGGAGATTTCGAGGCTGTCGAACGGATCGCCAGGGCAGATGTCCTGCTCAACGGCAGCGTATTCGCAGCCAGCCTGCTCGGATGCCCAGATGATGCCCGGCCAGTCGAGATTGCCTTCGCCAATCTCCGTGTAGAATGGCACCCGGTCGATTGTGATTGCGTAGTCCTTGTAGTGGAGGACCGGGCAGCGGCCAGCGACAGCGTTAATCCACGCGACGGGGCTGCCGCCTCCGTGAGCGACCCAGTAGGTGTCGAGTTCGAAATTGAAATAGCGCGGATCGGATTCCTCTTCAAAAATTTCGAGGATTGTACGCTTACTGTCTGGCGGGCAGGCAAATTCGGTGCTGTGATTGTGGTATATGAAGCGAAGGCCAGCCTCTTCGTACATCTGCTGCGCGAGCTCGGAAGCTTCATTGGCAAAGCGGATGGCGTCGGCTTCGGAGCCATAGTACTCCATGCCCGCGCCTCCGATGCCGGGGTACATGCAACCCATGATCTGGTGTTCGGCGATTACGCGCTGGATGTCATTTTTTATGTCTGCATATGAGATGTGGGTGCAACAGATTTTGACCCCTTCGCCATCGCAGACTTTGCGGAACTCTTCGTGCCCCATCGCCTCGAGGCCCTTCATGCCAGAAGCCTGGAGGGCAGTATAACCAATCTTCGCAATTTTTTTGACGCTCTCAACAATCTGTTCAGGTGTCTGGCAGAAATCACGGCATGTGTACATCTGGGCAGCTACTACTGGTCTGGCCATTGCAATTCCTCCTGTGGGAGTGGAGCTTCACTATGTGTAAGGCGTCCTGCGCCGCATATAGTCTGTCACAGGTATTTTCGTCCAGCCAGCCGGGATTCCTGCCCAGAGCGAAATGTTCATACATTGAGTTTGTAGCCGTGGCCAGCAACGGTGATGATGAATTTTGGTTCAGATGGGATGGTTTCGATTTTCTGGCGTAATCTTCCGATATGGACGTCGAGTGTGCGGGTGTTATGGTTATCTCGGCCCCATACATCGTGAAGCAACTGATCGCGTGACACAGCTTTGCCGGCATGGGCGGCGAGGAGACGTAGCAGGCCGAACTCTTTTGGGGTGAGGCGCACTGGCAGACCGTTGACGAACACTTCGTGGCGGCTGACGTTGATGGAGAGTCCCGGGAACTGGTATTGCTCGGATTTTTCCTGCTGCACGGAGTATTCGTGTGACCTGCGGAGATGCGCACGAATGCGCGCGAGGAGTTCGCGGGAGGTATATGGGGGATAGATGAAGTCATTTGCTCCGGCCGCGAATGATGCCGCCATTTCATCGTCGTCGTAGCGATTGACGATGGTCAGCAGGGGCACTGTGGTGATGGCTCGCAGCCGTTCACACGCGTTTGCGATGGCTCCGTCAGCACCATTTTCGTGGAGAACTATGAGATCGGCGTTTTCGAGTTTGCTTTCGAGCGCGTCTTCACGTATTGCACGCAGCACAGTGAAGCCTATGAGCGGGCCGATCGATAATTGTTTCATTTCAGTGATCAAATCGGCGGGACAGCCGACCATCAGGAGGTTCCAGCCCATGGCTGCTCACCTCCCGGATGGTATACGCGATCTATCTGTGAGTGTCGCGATGCTCCATGAAGTCGATTACGTCTGATAGACGAAAGCGGCGTTGATTTCCAGGCGTTCGGAAGCAGTTGAGCACACCCCGATTGGTATATCTGCGCACCGTAGTGGGGCAGACATCCAGCAAAATAGCCGTTTCGAGGAGGGTGAGCACAGGGTCGAGCAGTCTTTCGACCAGCTCATCGCGAGTTTCTTTGGTTCGCGTCCGTGGCTCAATATCCTCCTCCAAGGCTTCCATATCGAGGGGAAGACGCTGCTGCCGGACTTTGAGCGCCGCAAGTCGTGCCGCGAGATCTCGGTCATCAGTAAGGCGTTCGAGTATTCGGCTCTGGTCCTGTCTTCTTTCGCCAGTGCCACCATTTCTGGGCGCGGCGGTTGCGTCCGCCCTCATGTTGGCATCTGCAATATCCGTGCCCGCGTTGTCACCTGCCAGCGCTTTTGCCCGCTCTTTGGCTTTGCGGACCTCTTTGAGAGTTTCGCGGATGTTGCGTCCCGATTTGCCGTGCCCCGATTCATGCTGTCGCATTGTGTGTATGCAACCTCCGTGCTGTTGTGGGCCGCTGTGAACCCTCTATCGCCGCAACATGCCAACGGCATAGAAGATGAGTGAGAATACGATGCTTAGTGCGATGCTTGTAGCAATCGGCAGATATACGGTTGTGTTACCGATCCGCAGTGTGAAATCACCGGGTAGATGTGGCCACTGAATGCCCCATTTTCCGATCAGATGCAATGCGGCTCCGGCTGTCGCAATCATGATTCCGACGACGAAAAGTGCTTTGCCAATGGTGGACAGCGCATCTCCGTTTTGCATGGGCTATTGCCCGCGTGCGTGCCGGAGCGCGTCGAACTCAGCCGCAGCTTCGCTGACAGCGCGGCGGTAGATACTCAGCGGATCTTCGAGATTTGTGTCGATATAGGTCATGAGATTGACGGCGGCCTCAAACGCAATATTGTATGCGACCTGCCTCCGCAGATGGCGTTCGGTAAGGTCATCAGGCGCGGTGATTGAGCTAGCGAAATCGATGACCTTCTGTATCTGGGCGGTGGCGTGTTCGGCCGCTATGTAGACTTTTTCGCGCGGGACATTTCGGCTGGCAGAGTATGCGTCGAAGAGGTCAGTGCATATATTGAGATTTGCTACAACGGCCTCATCGGCAGTGATCATGATGTGGTCATAGCGTTCGCGCGCATACTTGCGGTCGGATTCATCGCGCAATCTGGTAGCTTCGACATAGCTGTTGAAGCCTTCTTCGAAGCGGCCTTCATCGACGTACATGTCTCCGAGCTTGTCAAATATCTGGCAGCGGGTTCTCTGGTCAGCGCTGCGGGCGGCCAGCTCATATGCTTCCTCGGCCTTGGGGATATCCTCGGCGGCATGATAGGCGTCACCGAGTTTGACCAGCAGTGACGCATTGCCGAGTTCGTGTTGAATGGCTTTTTCGAGATATTCGGCCGCTTTTCGCGGCATATCCTGAGCGGAATACACGGCAGCCGCCGATGTGTATGCGGCTGTACAGGCACTGTCGACTGCTATGGCCTGGTCATATGTTTTGGCAGCTTTCTGCCAAAGCCCCTGGGATCTGAACAGAGCGGCAAGTTGGAGGAGCGGCTCTACTTTGTCAGGCTCGAGCCTGGCGGCAGATTCGAGAGCTTTGCGCTGCCCCATCGCGTCACCCTGGACGCGAGCCAAGTCGGCTTGTACAAGGTAGAGTTCGAGAGAAGATTCGCCTGTGCGGTAGCCCAGGTCAAGTTCACGCTTGGCGAGTTCGAGGTCACCATTTGCGATGGCCTTCCTGGCTGCGGCAGCGTGGACTGGTTCCGGCCCAGGCTGTGATGGTGTTACTGGAGTGACGACAGGCGGTGTATCTGCAGGCGCAGTATCCTGTGATGGCGCGCCGGTGTCCTGTGGAGTGGTTTGTACGGGTTCCGATGTGTCAGGTTGCGTGGCGACTGCCGGAACGGCATCAGGCGGAGTTGCGGTGGGCTGATCAGGCTCGGTCTGCACTGGAATCTGGGTAGTATCGGGCTGGGAGACAGTCGTGGCAGGTGTGGTGGCCGGAGGGTTATCCTGGGCGACGGGATTCTCTGCGGTATCGCACAGGAGGGCAGTCTCAAAACCCCTGGTGATCGCATCTGCAAATGAGTCGGCCGCTTTGCGCGCATCTTTTGGAGAAAGGCCATCCATTTCGACATCGAATGTGCGTACACTCGCACTGCCGGCTGTGGCCCAGAGTGTGGAAAGTCGGGGTTTTTCGGCATTTGTATTATCTTCGGTAATGGCAATGCGGATGAGGAACACGTCGTCAAGATCGAGTGCCATTGCCAGTTTTGGCAGGGCGTCATTTTGTCCTTTTTCTGTAGCGGCAGCGAAAAATTGTTCGGCCTCATCACCATTGAGCAGCGGCGATGTCGGGTGGAGGAGCAGGACATTCCATCCGTCAAGCGCTGCTACAGTGTTTGTGATCGTGTCGCTCAAACCGCTGAGTTGAGGAGTGTAGGTGCCCGCAGGGGGTAACAGAATGACAGCAGCATTGTGCGGGGCCGCAAACGCTGCGGTCGCCAGCAGCAACAATACACCGGCCATCTGCCACCTGAAGCTGTGCAATCGACTTCCTCCGGGCGTCAATGTTTCTGCTCGCAAAGCGCTTTTTGTGCCTGAACGGCTTTTATTGAGCTCTGAGTAGCTGCTCTGAGCTGCGGGTTGTCTTTGATGCGTTCGGTATAGGCGTCAATGGATTTGCCATAGGTTGTCGCGGCTTCGGAATATCTGCCCTGCGCTTTGAGCGCGTCAGCCTGGGAACGGAGCGCATCAGGGTTGGCTCTTGGTTTGGGTGTGGGAGCAGTTACGGCCGGTTTTTCACTACTCCATATGCTGATTTCGCCAGGGCCCGGCTGTTCTGGAGCCGTCGGTTGCGGAGCAGGCTGGACTACCGCAGGCTTCACAGTTTTCTGGCTGTTTTTTGGCGCAATCGGGAGATCGTTTTTAATGTCTCCTTTTGACACGGAAGCCGGGGTTGTGGACGTAGCGTTACCGCCAGTAGTGACTTTCGGTATGCGGCTGCTGCCCTCTACCGGGGTGATTGCCGTTGTGGGGCGGTATGATGATGTGGATGAAGCCACCGGCGATGGCGTGGAGGTCATCGCTGATGATTGAGGCAATGCAGCAGTCTGCGCCGCAGTGTCGCCGGTAGGCGGGAGGACTACAGGGCTGAAAGGGTTTGGTCCCTGTGAAGGGATATATTTGGGTAACTGCGCGTCATCGCCGAGCTGCTGGGCGCGTGCGTTGTAGCTTCTGGCGCGATTTCTGGCACCGAGTGCCTCTGGGTCATCGGGTTTGAGCGCGAGTGCCTGTTCATAGTAGGCTTCGGCGCGTGCAAATCTGTTGTCGGCCATTGCCTGGTTTCCGGCATTGATAGAGTTCTGAAACTCTTCTTCGATCGCAGCAGTGCGGGTAGCATTTCGTGCACTGACAACGATGATGGCTCCAATGACAAACACAAACAGAGCCGCAGCCACAGCGAGTGCTATTGGCGCGTGTTTGAGCCACGGGTGGGCGAGTTTTGCTTGTTCGCTTTCCGGCTGCTCTTCAGGCTGATCGCCCCTGAGGATCCGGAGTTTGAGAAGGTTGACCTTCTGGCGATCAGCGGCTCTGGAAGGATCAATTCGGAGTACCTGTTCATATGCGCTGAGTGCGCATTCAAGATTTCCGGCCTCTTCATGCGCCATTCCGAGCAGGGAGAATGCAGGCAGATAATTAGGGTCGAGGGCGAGGGCTCTCTCGCATATCTCGACAGCCTGTTGCGCCTGGCCTTCGGTGAGCGCGTCCGATGCGCGTTCGACGAGGTTTTCCGGTGTCAACGCTTCGACGGGTGCTATTTCGTCTGTGTCGCCGGTGTACCCGTCGGTGGTATCTTCGGACGTTGCTGAGAGTCGTGCACCGCACTGGACACACAAATAACTGTGGTCCGCATTGCGGGCCTCACATTCGCTACAGATCTTCATACAGTCAGCTCCTGACGCGAACAGGTCGTCGGGTCAAAGTCACACGCCGGAGACGCAGTGTTGACAGATTGATTATACAGGTTTGGGGAATGTTTTGTAAGAAACCTATACATTCTCCAGCGTAGTGTAACTCAGAGCCGCCGCAGTGTCAATGATGCTGGACATTCCAGTATCATATTGGACGTTTGAGGCGAATTTTGGTTCCAGATTTGGCATGTGTGGACACAAAAACGGGCCCCGTGATTGGCAATCCTGGGGCCCGAAGCGTGTCTTGTGATTGCGAACCCGTCAGAAAATGACTTTGTTCAGCGGGTATTCAATGATGCCTTCAGCCCCAGCAGCTTTGAGCTCTGGGATGAGCTTTCGGACAGCTTTTTTGCGGCTTATGACCTCGATCGCATGCCAGCCATTGTTTGCGAGCGCCGAGATCGTCGGGTTCTTAAGTGCGGGCAATACGGCAAGCACAGCATCGAGATTGCTTTTGTCGCAGTTCATTTTGAGGCCGACATACTCTTCGGCAGCGAGTGCGCCACCGAGCATGAGAGCTATGTTCTCGATTTTGCGGCGCTTGAACTCGTCTTGCCACGCGTCTTTGTTGGCAATGAGCTTTGTCGTTGACTCAAAGAGCGTGTCGACAATTCGAAGATTGTTGGCGTGGAGCGTGCTGCCCGTTTCGGTGCCTTCGACGATTGCATCGACGAGACTTGGACACTTGGCTTCGGTTGCGCCCCATGAGTATTCAACGTTGGCCTCGACACCGTTTGCGGCAAGATAATTTCTGGTGGCAGTGACGAGCTCGGTTGCGATGCGCTTCCCCTGGAGGTCTTTGACCGTCTGGATGTCGGAGTTTTCGTGAACTGCGAGCACCCATCGATATGGGCGCATGCCCTGCTTGGCATAGATGAGGTCAGCGACTTCCACAACTTCGCCTTCGAGTTCGCACTCTTTGATCCAGTCGAGACCTGTGAGGCCACAGTCGAGTACTGCGTCTGCGACGTAATTCGGCATTTCCTGGGCGCGAAGCAGCACGGCCCAGAGTTCGTCATCGCCCATGTCGGGGGTGTACTGTCTGTCGTCAACATGGATATTCCATCCGGCTTTGCCGAACAGATCAATAGTAGCTTTCTGGAGGCTGCCTTTGGGCAGACCGATGCGCACTTTGTTCTCTTCCATTTTTCTCACTCCTGAAACGATTGACGTCACTCATGCGACGTCCCAGGTACTCTGATTTCAATTTCTGGCCGCACTGTGATGCTCGGCAAGCAGTTCGCGTACTGAGCGGGCGCCTGATATGACGAACCAGACGCCGAGCGCCACTACGAGCACACCGCAGGCGATTGTCAGCCACTGCAGATTGAGGCTGCGGCGTCCGAGCATAATGACGAGGCCGATAAAGCTATACCACGAGAGATCTGAGAGCTCGTGTCCTATGTAGAATGCGGCATAGTCGACAGGCGTCTGAAGCTGGATGTGTGCAACCTGTCCGATTCCGATTGTGGCCCACCATGCGGTGAAATACGGATTTGCAGCGCAGACCGCAATGCCTGCGATAATGAGCTTGCCCCATGGCATCGCTTCGACCCCGGCGCCGTCAAGCGCCAGATTTCCGGCGGCGCGGACCATGTCGTAGCCCATGTAGATGAGCGCGAGGCCACCGACAATGCCGATGGCGCTGCGTACCGACGCCTTTGCCAGCACGGCTCTGAGGCCGACCATCAGGCCTATTACGACGGCGAATTCGAGAATTGCATGTCCAGCGACAATAAGCGGTGCGGCCCAAAAGCCTCGCGCCGACACCTGGCCGATTACCAGAGCCAGCATTGATCCGGGCATTATTGCTCCGGAAAAGCCAGTCAGGAATGCCATTGAGACGACTTTGAGTGCGCGCATGAGGCTCAACCGCCGGGCATGATGAAACCGGGCTGACTTCGCCCGGCTTTGCCGCCGACCCATATTATACGTTATCGGGCTAAATGATACCACATATCGGTTGTTGCGTAAACAGGCATCTCTTGCGGATAATTTATGGAAACATGATATGCAGGACAGGGGGAGCGTTGCTGGCTCCCCCTGTTGTAATCGCTCAGGTTATAGGGGGATATCAGAGCTCTTTGTGCAGTTGTGGTGTTTCGGCTTCAATGCGGAAGCCGAGCTGCTCGTAGAGGGCGACGGCCGGTTTGCGGAATGGCTGTGTAACGAGTACGACCGGCGAGATGTCGTGCGTGACGAAATGGTTGAGCGCTTCATGCATGAGCGCTTTGCCAAGTTTTTTGCCGCGGTATTCGGGAAGCACACCGACCCATTCGATGATGCCGCCTCGGAGGGACATGTCTTCATTGCGGCAGATCATGGCCCCGGTGATGCCGATATATTTGTCGGCGTGTCGGAGGAATTTCCATCCGTCGGGGTCGAAATCGTGGCGGTTGCGGAAGTTTTCGAGGAAAAAGTCAGCTTTCTGCTCTCCATCGAAGATTGCATTGCGCAATTCTACCCAGGTATCGAGCAAGTCATCGCGCCAGGACTCGATAGCATATGAGGTGTCAGGCAGTGATACGTTGCGGATAATCTGGGCGTCCGGTTGCTGGAGCATGATGATGCACTCGTGGTCGGGTTCCTTGACGTAATAGCCCTTTTTGCGCAGGAAGCCATTGCGCGCGGGGCATCTGGAATCAACCTGACTGGTTATGATGTGCTTCATGCCGCATTCGCGAAGATACTCTTCGGCCGCTGCGAGAGTGCGGGAGCCATAGCCGCGTCCGCCATAGTGGGCGTTGACGCAGAAGAAGTGGAACGTGCCAACGTCTTCGGCTCCCGGCGTCATGGCGAAGACCGCTGCGAGAGTGCCGTCGTCGTGCTCGGCGATGAACGTGCCTTCAGCAGTGAGTTTGCCTTTGGCGCGCCATTTTGCCAGGAGTTCAGCATCTGCAACGGGCCATTTGTCGCCGCGTGGATAGATGGGAGTGAACCCCCGGAGGCCCGCCCAGCCGATGTTGAGCAGATCGGCGAGACGGTCATCCATGTCGGGGGTGTAGTTCATAATTCTGCCGTTCATTTGAACCTCCAGAATGATGCCAGCTGCTATGCAGGGGTAGCATTCGTTTCGAGGTGTGGGGAGACCTTCGCAGCAGGGAAGCAGGAAATAATGGAGCTAAGGTAGAATTGAGTAATCTGGCGATGGCATTTGAGCCATCAAGGAGTTTTGAGCAACGGTCCGGAGGGAGCAATTGATGTTCTGCAAAGAGTGTGGGACTGAAGTTCCGCAGGAAGCGCGTTTCTGTCCGAGTTGTGGCGAAGAACTGGCGAAGCAGGAACCAGATCCTGAAGAAATTGCGCAAGAGGTCGGCGCTATTGAGGCACAACCTCCGCAGCCGAATGCACTGCCAACGCCAACATCGCTGCCAACGCCAATGGCACAGCCAGTAGGCGGGCAGAGTGGAGTAGTTGGCGGAACGTTTGCGTCACCGGGCGGAGTTGGCACGGCGTCGTCTGGAATTGCACCGGTGGAACAGTCTGCGCCCGCGGCAACGCTACAGACACCTTCATCGGCACCGACGTCTCCGGCGGAGCCCCTGCCTACAGCCGGGCAGGTACCAGCAGCAGCTCAGTCCACGCCCGTGGTTCCGACGCCATCGCAGGGGACGCCGCCACCCGTAACTTCCGGGAAGAAAACGGGGACAACATGCCTGATCATCGGGTGCGTGGCGCTCTTCATGATCGTTGTCCTTGGCGTTATCGGATTTGGGATCCTGGCATACTTTCGCACCAGCAAAGTCGAAGTAACCAGCGAACAATCCAAGGAGACTGTTGTGGTTGATGACGGGACGGCGAGCGCATCATCGGAAGGTGATGTGAAGGCCGATGAATCGCAGATAGATGGTGCGACACCCGTTGAATCTGACGCGAATGCAGCTTCACGAGCGCTGCACAGTTTCCTGATTGCTTTGGAGAAAGGGAATACCGCGGCAATTCAGGCAGCTATTGCCGAGAATGCCGTAACGAGTTTTGACCCGGCGCTGTGGGGACAGGGCGACGCACAGCACCTTGATTTCGATGTACTCACCACGAAGTCAGATGGCAGTGGCGGCTGGAAATACACCATCAAAGAGACATTGCGCGACATGGCGGACGGTACAAAGTTCACGGAGAGTTATGACATCAGAATAGAGAATATTAATGGCGAATGGCTGGTTACGGAATTCGGCGATATGAACTGAGGGGATCGGATAGGGGAATATTGAGGGCGCCCGAAACGGGCGCCCTTTTTTGTTGTCAGGCGATGCGTGAAATGCTACAGATCTTTGCGGTATACGTGGTTTATTGCGGCCAGTTCAAAGCCAAGGGTTTCGTAGAGGTGAACGGCGATGGAGTTGCCGGAATGTACATTGAGGCATACTGGTGTGATTTCTCGCTCGAAGAAATAATTGAGTGCAGCAGATACGAGTGCTCGTCCGATGCCTTGATGCTGACACTGTGGTCGTACGGCGACCCACTCAATGTTGCCTCCACGTATTGATCCGTCCTCGTTGTAGCACGTGCGGGCTGCAGTGGTACCAACGGCTTGGCCGTCGCAGATGGCGAGCAGCCAACCTTGCGGATCGAACTGGTTGCGGGGTGGTGCGACGCGTATAAACATTTCCTCGTCATGCAGTGTGCCGAATGCTTCTGAGGCAATGCGGACCCAGGGTGTGAGGTAGTCGTCGTGCCAAGTGGCAATGGTGCAGAATGATGATGCCAGGTTGATCTCGTGGAACTGGTGCTCATCAGGACGGAGCATCATGGTGGTAGTCTGGTTGTCAGGGGCGAGCAGCCGGTAGCGCATAGCACGGAGGAAACGATTGCGCATCTGGCAGCGCGAATCGATTTCGCACGTGATAACCGATTGCATGCCACATCTTCGGAGGTACGCCTCGGATGCGCGGAGCAGCCGCGGGCCGTAGCTTTCTGTGGTGTAGTGGGCATTAACGCAGAAGAAATTCAGTCGGCCCTGGGCGTGATTGCCCGGTGATACGGAGAAAACAGCCGCGAGGTTTCCGTCATCATGTTCGGCGACAAACGTGCCGGCTTCGGAGAGTGTCTCGGTTTCGCGCCATCTGTGCAAAAGCTTGTCGTCAGCAACAGGCCACTGGTCGCGCTTCATGTATATCTGGGGGAAGCCGCGCAGTCCAGCCCAGCCGATATTGAGCAGCGATATGAGCCGCTCATCCATATCAGGATGATAATTTCGTATTATGCCAGCCATCTGCCTCCCGCGCCCACCCCAGAATAATCCTGCAACTGGCGTGCATTTCGACGACACAGAGCCGCAGGCCTTCCTGCTCAGAAAAAAGTGCATCATCAGGGGAATTGGTGTGGGAATGCAGGAGAGCCGGCCCAGTGGGCCGGCTCCCTATATATGCTGGAAATGCTCAATGCGCACGGCCGGGATTCTATCCGGTGAGGGCAGCCTCGAATGCAGCGTCGAAGATGTCCATTGATTCGTGCACCTGCTCCTCGGTGATGATCAGCGGCGGAGCAACGCGGACAACGTTTTTGAAAAGCCCAATCGGCGCAATGACGCAGAGACCGCGCTGATACGCCTCTTCGATGATTCTGCGGGTGAGGTTAGCATCGGGTTCTTTGGTCTTTGCATCTTTGACCATTTCGAGGCCGAAGACGAGCCCCATGCCGCGAATATCGCCGAGTTGCTCGTGTTTCTTCTGTATGGCTTCGAATCGTTCCTGGAAAATGGTGCCCATCTTTGCGGCGTTGTCGACCAGATTTTCTTCCTGGATAATGTTGATGGCTGTGAGCGCGGCACGTGAGCTCATGGGATTGCCGCCATTGGTGGAGCCCATGCTGCCAGGAGGCAGAATATCCATAATGTCGCTGGTGCCCAGTACGGCAGAACATGGTACGCCACTGCCGAGCCCCTTGCCCAGTGTCATCAGGTCGGGTTTGATGTCCCAGTGTTCGACGGCAAACATTTTGCCAGTGCGCCCGAATGAAGACTGCACCTCATCGAAGATGAAGTAGATGCCTTTGTCTTTGCACCATTTGTTGAGACCTTCGAAGAAACCTTTGGGTGGGATAATGGAGCCTGCGCCACCCTGATAAGGCTCAGTGATGACAGCGCAGAGAGCGCCGCAGCTTTCGCGTTCGACCGTCCAGTCAAGCCACTCGAGATATTTCTGGGTGCACTCTTCCTCGGTCTCGCTGTTGAACGGATCGCGGTAGAAATATGGGAATGGGGCGTGCAGGAAGCCTGGCGCCATTGGGCCGAAGCCCATTTTGGTGCCGCGTGAACCGGCCGCTGCCATCGCGCCATATGTGCGGCCATGGAATGCGCCGTAGAATGAGAGAATCTCGAAGCCCTCATGGGCGCGGCGCGCCATACGCATCGCGGCCTCAGTGGCGTCAGTGCCGGTTGTGACGAGGAATGCGCGATCGAACTGCTCCGGTGATATCTCGACGAGCTTCTCAGCGAGATCTGCGCGGACCGAGGTGAGGAAATCGTAGCAGTTGAAGAGCTTGTCGCACTGATCTTTGAGCTCAGCGACGTATTTTGGGTGGCAGTGGCCGATATTTGTGACCAGAACGCCGCTGGTCCAGTCGAGGAACTCGTTACCATCGACGTCAGTGATTACGCAGCCCTGTGCTTTTTCCCATACAAGCGGGATCTGGTCGCTCATGGACTGGGGCTCGTATGCGCGAGATTTTGCAAGGTACCCCCGGGCTATCGGGCCGGGAAGCTCTGTGATGATTTTCGGCATTTGCTTCACATCCTGTCTCGTCTCAATACTGTGGGCTGAGAGCGCCCAGCAGCAGAGGTATGCTCTTCGCGTGTGGCTGTGTCGGCGCGTGTTGTGGCTACAGCTCAACTATTCCGCCAGTTTCGAGGCTTTTGTGAACGCCAGCAGCGATTTTCGTGGCCTCAAGGCCATCGTATCCGTCAGGATAATCGCCAAGGTCATCAATGGAGCCCCCGTCAAGGAGCACGTTGACGTTGTAGGCGAAGTCGGCGATTGATTCCATGCCATAGCCCTGGAAAATTTCGCGTCCCTGCTTGTCAACGCGCTGGCGCAGGAAGCTCATATTGTGTGTCATCATTCCCTCGTCGGCGCAGCATGTGATTGTGCCGCGGTCCTGGCTGTCGCATTCGAGGAGACCCTTTGTGCCGACGAGACGGATGCCCTGATTGACGATGGCTTCGAATTCGTATGGCAGAATCCATGACGTGTCAAACGCGACTGAGGCGCCATTGTCAAATTCGACTTTGGCCTGAATGGAGTCATAGGTGTCGACGCCGAATTCGCGCAGACGCTTTTTGACGCCAGTAGCCCAGACGCGAACGCCATTTGCTCCCATGATGAAGCGCGCAAGGTCGTAGAAATGGATGCCGAGGAACCATGCGGGCGATGAATTGCCTGCCCAGCCGGGGAACCAGTCTTTGGGTACCTCGATGCGGTCTTCCATGTGGACATACCCATATTCGACTTCACCCAGCGCGCCAGCTTCGACTTTTTGCTTCATGGCGTAATGGTACTCGTCATAGCGTTTGTGAAAATCGACCATGAGGAGCACGTTGTTTGCCGCGGCGGCGTCGATCATTTCCTGGCAGCCTTCGACAGTAACGTCGAGCGGTTTTTCGGAGAGGATGTGAACGCCCGCTGCTGCGGCTTTGAGAGCAACTTCTTTGTGAAACGGGTCCGGAGTAACGATGGTAATCGCGTCGAGGTCTTCGTTCGCCAGCATATCGTCGACGCTTGTGTAGGGATTGTAGCTGAAGCCCTCGTTGAGTCGCTGATTGATGAGCTCCTCGTTGATGTCGCAGGCAGCGACGAGTTCAGCGACGCCAGTGTATCCGAGCTGGCGGAAACATCGCAGATGATTGACTCCGAATGTTCCGACGCCTACTACCCCGATTTTGCACTGAGCCATGGTGTTGCCTCCCGAGTAAGTATTTACTTACAGACTGCTCCCGCGACACCTCCGAATGCTTCGGGAAAATCTAGCCGCAATAGCGGCTCAGGGCCAACGCGAGGCCTTTCGCGCCTTGTATGACTTGTTTCCACTCTACTTTTTCGCCAGACGCGTGTGCGTCGGCAATGGTACCGGGGCCATAGACCATTGTGGTCATGCCGCCGACCTTTGCATAGAGACGCGCATCGCAGCTGACATTCCATCCGAATATTTCGGAGGGATGTCCGCAGTCTCGGGTCGCCTGGGCAAGTCCCTGGACGACCGGGTGGTTGGGATCACTTTCGTACGCGTCATTATGCAGCTTGTCGAATGTAAGTTCGTAATGAGATTTCAGCCACTCATCGTCGGAACGGTTGATGGCCGCCTCAAGTTCCTGCCTGACCTGATCCATGTTTTTGTTGGGCAGGAAGCCGACGCCACCTTCGAGCTCGCACTCTGCGGAGACCATGGAGGGCCATCCTCCAGCATGAATCATGCCTATGCATATCTGGACGGGAGCTTCGTAGCGCTCGAAAAGCGGGTAATCGCGGCTGTCTTCGATGAGCTCTTTTTCGTAGTCAAGAATATGTGAGATGGCATCCATCATCTTTTCGATGGCATTTTCGCCTTCGTTGCGACGGCCCATGTGGAGAGATTTGCCGAACGTCTTGAGCTTGAACCAGATTGCGCCGCGGTTTGCGGGGTAGACATCGAGGAGGGAGCCTTCGCCGACGATGACTGCATCGGCTTTGCAGCCCTGCCTGATGAGTGCGAGAGCACCGTTGCCGCCAACTTCTTCTTCGAGAACCATCTGGGTCTCGATGCGGCCACCGGGTTCAAAACCAACTTTTTTGAGTGCGGCAAGCGCCAGCAGCATGGTGACAGCCGGCCCCTTGTCGTCGGTTGCGCCGCGGCCGATGACATATTCGCCATCGAACTGCGGATCGAATGCCTCTTTCCAGTCCGCACCGGGAATGACGTCGACATGCGACTGGAGAATGACACTGTTGCCCTGGTCTGCGCCCCATTGGTCAACGACATTGTAACGGCCCTCGTAGGACATTTCATTTTCGTTGTGGCTGTATTCCGGATCCTCCATGATGCTGTCGGGGATTTCGCGGAATTCAGGGGCGAGGCCGATGCTTGACATGAGCTGGTGAATGTACTGCTGGCACGGTGTTTCGTTGCCCTGTACACTCTCAAATTCAATCAGGTCCATGAGCCACTGGAGGCCAGCGTCGTTAAGTGAATCTACGGCGGCGGAGATTTCTGCGCACTCAAATCCGTTTGCCATGAGGCATTTCGCTCCCGTCTCGCGGTGGCGTAGAAACACTATAGTACTCTGGTATTGTTCAATGGTCGGAGGTCAATACCTGCCAGAAAAGCCAAAGTCAGTGAATAACGCAAGCTCCCTCGTTGCTGAGTGGGAGAATCAATCCCGTCCACTCATGTTCTGTCTGCTGTCCTGCAGCAAGCATCGCTTCGAGCACAGCCTGGGAGTCGTTTTCTTCGGCGAGTGCGACGATGGTCGGACCCGAGCCGGATAGAGCTGATCCGCGGGCATTTGCTCCCAGTGCAGCGAGGATGAGTTCCTCCATGCCCGGGATGAGGTGTGCGCGGTATGGCTGATGGAGGCGATCACGCATAGCATCTGCAAGCTGGTCATATTGTCCACTTGCAAGCATTGCAACGACCGCTGCAGCCTGCCCAGTGTTGAAGACAGCATCGGCATATGGGACGGTGTCAGGGAGAGCTTTGCGCGCATCCTCCGTGTTTACGTGGAAGCTTGGTATGGCGAGGACAGCACGCAGGCTTGCCGGGGCGTCGAGTGCGAGAGCGGCTTTGGTGCCGTCATGCTGCTCGAAGCAAACAGTGAGGCCGCCCATGAGCGCAGGTGCGACGTTGTCGGGATGGCCTTCGATTTCGACAGCGATTGAGAGCACATCCTGGCGTTCAATGTCGAATGTAAGAGCCTCTCTGGAAGCCACCAAGCCGGCTACGATCGCTGCTGAGCTGCTGCCCATGCCACGAGAGAGGGGGATTTTGTTGTGCTGTCTGAGATGCCAGTGGCCTTCGTATCCTGCTTCGCGGGCCAGCCGGCATGCAGAGCGATAGGTGAGATTTGTTTCATCTTTTGGCAGCGTATCTGCGCCTTCGCCGGTAATTTCGACGATAGGCGTATCGGATTTTCGCAGTTCAACGGTATTGTGCAACCCCAGCGCGATGCCAAGCGAGTCAAAGCCTGGTCCGAGGTTGGCAGTGGTAGCCGGGGCCTGTATTTTTACGAATGATTGGCTGGTCATTGAGGAGCCCATTCCTGGTAGATTCTCTGGAGTCTCTGTCCCATGCAGGAGGTTATGTCCTGGGTGATCGAATTCACCCTGTTTGCGATTTCCTCCGCAGTTATCTCATCGTCGCCCTGGCGTCCGATGAGCACGACTTCGTCGCCCGCCTGGCAGTTGTGGCCATGGTCGAGGCGGACGATTGTGGTATCCATAGATACCCGGCCTGCCACTGAGTAGCGTTTGCCACGGATGAGTACTTCCGCGTTATTCGAGAGCGTTCGTGGGTACCCGTCAGCAAATCCTATGGTTGCGATTCCAGTGTCGTGCGGGGATTCTGCGCAGTATGTGCGTCCGTATCCTGCGGTATCACCCGGCTGCATACATTTGATCACGGTCAGGCGCGAATGAAGACTCATGACCGGAGTGACCGCAGGGGCGACACCTTCGGGAGCGTCCTGTGTCATGCCATATAGTATGTTGCCCGGTCGCACCATGTTGAAGTGCGCGTGGGGGTATTTGAGCATCGCGACGGTGGCGCACATGTGCTTCCATCTGAACGCGCCGAGCATTGCTGCCGCTGTCTGTTCGGCGGCGTTGAAATTGGCAATTTGATAATTGCTGAATTCCTCGTCGGTTGCTTCTGCAAAATGGCTGAATATGCCATCATATTTCAGGTTGAGCTCACGGGCCTGCTCGCAGAATTTTTCAATCTGGTCGTAGCGGACTCCCATGCGGCACATTCCGCTGTCGATTTTGATGTGGACGGGATATGGATCGCATCCGGCAGCCGCTTCAGAGAATGCTTCTGCTTCTTCGATAGAGTGGATTGAGGGGGTGAGCCTGGCTTCAATGACCTCGGCTGCTCTTTTGGGGCAGCTTGGTCCGAGGATGAGAATCATACCTTCGATGCCAGCTTCCCGCAACTTCAGACCTTCATCGATGCATGCTACCGCGAAGCATCTGGTGCCAGCATTCTGAAGGGCCTTTGACATCTGCACAGCCCCATGTCCATAGCCATCAGCTTTCACTACCGCCATCGGGACCGTGTGGGCGCCGACGAATTTCTGGATCTTCTGCATGTTCTGCACGAGAGCGCCAAGATCAAATTCCAGCCACGCACGATCGCGTCCGGACATCAGAATCAAACCTTTCGCACAAGAGAGGAGCTTATGCATATGTGCAGATCGAAGAGGTCAGCCTGCAAATATGTGGGTATCAGACGGATTTAACTGCAGCGACATTGTAATGTGGTGCTGGTAGTAAGTCAAGCCAGCGGCCAGTTGCTAACGGGCCTCAATTTCGGCCAGCCACATGAGATTTGTACGGGTGGGTGAACCGCCTCCAGCAGGTTGGAACACGCGGAAACGCTGGGTTTTGACTGGTTCAAATGCGAGTGTTGAGCATTTCTGTATTTTCATGCCACCTGAAGGCGATGAATAGACGGTCTTCCAGCCGTCGCCATCTGGGACCTGGATGAGGATTTTCTGGCTTGTGTGATAGTCGGTGTTGAGGTAA